>JAYWHS010000762.1:0-2810 GCA_043777635.1 Kofleriaceae bacterium
CGAATCGGTAAACTGTTACCCAGTAACAGCCCGGCACCGAGAGGCATCGCATGGATCGCAGCTTTGATCATCCCAGATTCGCAGGCCGGATGCTGCATCAGCGCGGCTTCAACGGCGGTCGCTGCCACACTATCGATTGCGTGCCAGTTCGCGACAAAGGCCGCGCGAGTGGCTGCGTGGTCGTTATTCGCGGCAATATGACGCGTCACATCGACGAGTGCATCTTTAAGGTTGCCAATTACCACGGCGCTGGCTTGCGAGTGTGGGTCGACTGCACCGTGGCTATCAAACATCACGGTCGCAGCGTCAGCCCATGCAACTCGTGCCGCGATCCATCCGCTGCTAGCCAGTTCACCGCCGATTTGTAAAATCAGATCGGGTGCGAGTTGGTCGCGCGCTGCACTCATGGTCAGTGCATCGTGGTGAGTCAAACATCGGCCCGCGTGCCGAGCTTGACTGCCGCTCTCGGCGATCACGGCAAATCCGGTAACTTGTGCAAGCGCTGCCACAGCATCGGATAAGCCCGAACCGTAGGCCGGCGTGTTCGCAACCGCAATAATACCGCGCTGGGCTCGGTTAATCAGGCCGAGTACAGCGTCGGGTATTTCGGCGCGCAGCAAAGGTGAACCTATCACCGGCGTGTGGGCTGCAAGTGTGTCCGAAAAGCGGACGAATTCATGTTCTGCTGCGTTGTGCGCAACGGCCGGTTCGAGCGGTTTACGCAGTGGCACATTGAGCTGGACCGGGCCCGGCAGCGCTCCGGTGGCCAGCGCGACGGCTTGCGCAACGGTGCGGCGGCAGCCACGCATAGCCAATGGTGCTGCATCGGGGGTGCCGAGCAGAAAACAGGCGCGCGTGAAGCCACCAAAAATTTTGGTCTGGTCAATGGTTTGCGGCGCACCGCAATAGTGGAGTTCCGGAGGTCGATCCGCCGTCATCACTACCAACGGTACCAATGTGGCGGCGGCTTCGATTAATGCCGGCAAGTAGTGAGCCGCAGCAGTACCACTTGTGCAAATCAACGCGGCCGGGCGGCCCGTTGCGCGGGCTGCGCCCAACGCATAAAATCCAGCGCTGCGTTCGTCGACGATAACTACGACGGATGCAGATTTTTGCAACTGCGCCGCAGCCAGCGCGAGAGGTGCCGACCGCGAACCTGGGCTCACCACAATCGTCGCTACGCCGCTTTGCTGTAGCGTCGCCATGATCAGTTGCGCCCACTGCGTTTGCACCAGTGCCGGGGACAAGCTCATGGCAGGCTGACCTCAACATCGAGTGCACCCAACATGGTTTGCAACTTAGTTTGGGTTTCAGCGAATTCGACGTCAGCGTCAGAGGCTGCAACAATACCAGCGCCGGCCCACAACCGCGCGGTGCCACTGCTGAGCAACGCACAGCGAATTGCCACCGCGAACTCACCGTCGCCGGCCGGCGAAAACCAGCCAACCGGCGATGCATAATAGCCGCGTGGTGATTCGTGGGCTGAGATCCAGTTGAGCGCTGAAGCCCGAGGCGTGCCGCCCACTGCGGGTGTTGGGTGCAGCGCTTGCACCAGTTGCAGCACGTGTTGTGGAGTTGCCATCGTGCCGGCAATTGGCGTGTGCAAATGATGAATGTTGCGATAGCTGCGCACCGTAGTTGCCTGGTCGGCGGCCAGGGTAACGCCGGCTGCGGTTAAGTCAGCCGCCACGGCGTCAATGACCCATTGATGCTCCGCGCGATTTTTGGCGTCGCGCAACAGCCCGCTGCGATCGGTCGCGTCACCGGCGTTGGCCATGGAGCCAGCCAGCGCTTCGCACGCCACTTTTGTTCCAATTTTTTCCATCAAGCGTTCCGGCGGAGCTGCAACAAATGTTGCTGCACCGTCGCCTGGCGACATTGCGATACCAAAACAATGAGGCTGTTGTGCCCACAAGGTTTCAACCAGGGCGGTCAATTGCAGGGGTCGCGGCAGCATCACATCAATATGCCGTGCAGCCACAATTTTTGCTGCGGCACCACTGCGGATCTGCGTCACAATATCGTCGACGTTGTTGCGCCATTGTGATTGATCATCGGGGCCCCGCAAGCGGCCCGGCACCAACTTCGCAGCGGCGTTGTCCAGCAGTGTGACTGGCAGGCCAGGCCGTGGTGCCGCGCTGCGTAGCAACAACTCGCGTAGGGTTGCGAGTTCATCTTGCAACTGTTCGGCCAAATGCGGGGTGCGATGCAATTCGTCGCTGCTGACGAACAATGTGAGAGCTGAGCCGTGTGGATGATTTTGATAGTTCCAACGCGGCAAGATGAACCATGCGTCGCCGAAACCGTGCCATGCCGGCTCATCCGCTGCGCCGTTGCAAAATGCAAATCCACCAAAAAATCGCGGCACGACGCTGGCGCTGTGGGTATTCCAACGTAACGCCTGAGCTTGCGCTGCAATTTGCATGAAACGTTGATCGCCGTCGCCGCGCAACACGATGGCGGCGCCGATGCCAGCGAGCATGGCGCCATCGCGCGCACGCCACAAAACGCGCGGTTGTGCAGGCAACGCGTCAGCCAAGGCTGTCGGTGCGGCGGTCGCAGCGTCGAGGGTAATCGCGCACCATCCAGGGTGATGGAGCGCATCGCGCAAGCCCGCCGCCAGCGCTGCATCGCCGAGTTGCACCCAAGGCGCAGCCGCTGCGCTGCCTGCGCTTTCTTGCGCGGTTGTCACATCGCACCGCCGGGCACGCGCCCGACAAATAAGTGACATGCGCCAAACGTTAATGCAGTGCTGCGTTCGATGCGCAAACCAGCCGCGACCATCTGCCGGCAGAATTCCTCTGGTGGTG
>JAYWHS010000763.1:0-9602 GCA_043777635.1 Kofleriaceae bacterium
GCCACTGGGTGCTAACGCTCGCAATGGTGCTAGCTACCGGCGTGTTGGCGTTGCCAGCGTCGGCCGGTGGCCCGGTGGTGCAGCCTGCCGCAAGCCGACGTTTTGATCACGACGCGCATAGCGCTGGCGTTGGCAAAGATGGCAAGCCGGCCATGAAATGCGAAAGTTGTCATCGCCAAGATGCGAGCGGTGAACCACAGCTGGTCGGGAAACGCGAACATGCGCGGTGCTTAGAGGGCTGCCATACGTTCACTGCGGATTGCAGTACGATGGCGGCTGGCGTCGGTAAAGTGTGCGCGGTCTGTCATTCGACGCTTAAGCCAACCTGTTTGCCTGCCAACTTGCCGCAGGCCGGGCTTTCGTTCGAAGCCAAATTTACCCACGCACGTCACACCGCAGCGGGTAGCTCGGCCGAGCCGTTATGTGCGCGTTGCCACGAAGTGCAGGCTTTCGCAGTCGGTGCGCCAGCTATCACCACCACCGCTCACCGCGCGTGTTCGGGGTGCCACGAGCGTGGCGCCAAGCCGTTCATGACCCAATGCGCGGACTGTCATCGTACTCCGCAGCACGCGCAAGCCAAGCTACCCAATCCATATGCACTAGAGCAGTTCGATCATCGCTTGCATATGAAAGCATCGAAGGCCCAAGGCTGTTTGACCTGTCATCAAGGTTTAGCGAGCGCCAATGAAAACGCCTTGCCACGGCCGCAGATGAACAATTGCCAAGCCCAATGTCACAACGGCAAGACCGCATTCACCACCACCGGCACCCAGTGCACGACATGTCATAAATATAGTGGTGCGCTTACCGGTGCTGCCCCGACAATTGCCCCGGGTGCCGAACCTGATTTTTCGCATGCGGTACATCAAAACCGTGGTGTTGACATGTCGGCGTGTGGCAGCTGCCATCAAGTGGAAAGCAATGGGTTGGTCAAAGCGCCCGGCATGAACAAAGATCACAAGCCGTGTGCCGATAGCGGTTGTCACGAGCGAGAATTTTACGCCCGTGGCACCAAGATTTGCACGGTGTGCCATGCCGCCAGCGCCCTCGCCATTGTGCCGTGGAAAAAGCCAGCGATGACCACCGTGCGTGCAAAACAAAACGAATTGCCGAGCCCAATGAATCATGCTGTGCATGTTGCGGCTGCCGGGGCCAGCGCAGGTAACGCTGCATGCCTGAATTGTCACGGTGACAAATTTACCAACAGCCCAGCGCCACAAGGTCACGGCGCGTGCGCAACTTGTCACGTCAAGCCCGCAGCAGCCAGCACACCGACGATGAGCAACTGCAAAGCGTGTCATCAAATGAGTTCAACCACTGCGACCACCGCGACCACCGCGAACCGACCAGCTTCGGTGTGGTCGGTTGCCAGCAATTTTGCTCACACCAGTCATAGCCGTGATCCGCAAAAAGCCGGCGCTGCGCCAACTTGCACGGAATGTCATGCCAGCGTGGTTCGCGCCACGGCCTTGAGCAATATCGCAGCACCAACCATGCAAAGCTGCGATCGTTGCCACAACGGGCGCGAAGCATTTAAAACCACCGGCTTTGATTGTGTGCGTTGTCATGGCAAGGCACCTGCTGCGCGTCCAGTGACTGGCCCTGCTGCGACTTTGACGCCAAGCCCACAGCGAATTGGTAGTCCAAGTTGAGTATGTCGTCGTCGAAGAATCATCCCTTGGTTGGCCCCGTTGCGGTCCGGCGATTGCGCCGGTTGGCGCTGGCGCTGAGCTGCATCGCCGTGTTGGCACTCGGGGTTACCTTCGCTGGCGCCGTGGGCGAGCAACCGGCTGGCGCAGTCGGCAAAGGCTCGGGCAAAACTGCAGCGCCCGTTATTCCGGGCGCCGGCAGCACGGCGATTGTCGTCAAACGATTTTCTCACGCAGCGCACGCCAAAGAAAAAGTCGAAGTGGCGGTTTGCACCAAGTGTCACGCCATCGATACCAAAGGCTTGGTCGCGCCCCCGGCGGCGGTCGGCCATTCACCGTGCTTGAGCTCGGGCTGTCACGCTGCAGATTTTTTGGCCAGCGGTCCTAAAACCAAAGCCACCGACCCGGCCAAGTATCAACGCGCTGTGGGCTTTTGTTTGGGCTGTCACGCCTCGCCCACCAGTGTGGCCCCGGTGCCTTGGCAGGGCGCAAAAGCCGAGGCTGCATTTTCGGGCCCAGGTGAGTATCACGTTGAAATGAACCACCTCGATCACACCGCACGGACGCCGTGTCGGGAATGTCATGTGGTCGATGCAAAAAGTTTTGCGTTGGTTGCTACCGCGCCGAGTCATGCGCAGTGCATTAGTTGCCATGACGGCAAGCCCGTGCCGGCCATGACCAGCTGCGGCACATGTCACAAAACGCCACCGCGCCAAGAATATTTCACCAAGGTCCGGGTCGGCAGCGATGTGCGATCGTGCGATCCTGGCCAAGCCGACAACCTCAAAAACAACCGAGCGTGTTTCGCTCACGAACACAAAGGCCATCGGTTTCGTGACGACGGTGCTGAGCTGCAATGCGGCAGCTGTCATTTTATGGTCGCCGATCGCGCCGCGTGGAATGGCCACGTTTACACCAGCCTGCGCGATCTGAAAGCTGCGCCCATCATTGAAAACCAAAAAGACCGAGCGCACAAAGCCTGTGGTGGCTGTCACCATCACGCGGCTGATGTCAAAGACGGCTCCGGCCGAGCCCGGTGTGGCCTGTGCCACAGTGAACGTGTGTTGAATTCCATCTTCCAATAATCAGGCTGCCAACGTATGAGCAAAACAACCATGGTATGGGCACTTCGGGTTCTTCGGGTCACGCTGGTTGCGTTGTGGGTTGCCACCTTGGCCGCTTGCACGGCGCAAGAAACCCGAAATACCGACGACGATTTCGGCTTTGAAGGCACCTGCGTCAACTGTCACCAAGGTTTGTCGTCGGGCCATGTCCATGCCGGGTTTAAGTTGCGATGCGCGGATTGCCATGGTGGTAATGACCAAACCGTGGTTCCGGCCGACGCTGCCACCAAACCAGAAATTTTTCGCGATCCGTTATTGGTGGCCAGTGCGCACGTCCGGGTGCAACCGGGCCTCGCCAAATTCTTTTGGGCCAACGGCGTTGATGACGACGGCGACAGTAAAATTGACGAAGGCCCAACCTTCATCGATCTTGGCGGCGGCAATCAAAAACTGACGGACCCCGGCGAGATTTTTGAACCTGGCTTGCACGGTGAAGGCGCGGGTGAGTTTATTGATGTCGAATTGCAGCGCGACCTCAACTACTTGCGATTCATGAATCCAGGTGACTTGCGCGTTGCGACGATCGGTTGCGGTTCGCAAAATCGGGCGTCAATCGACGGTGGCGGCGGTGGTTGTCACCAGAACACCGTCAACACGGTGCGGCGCAGTCTCATGGTCAACCAAGCGGCGGTCATCAACGGCGCATATTACGGCAATCAGAGCTGGCGCAGTGCATTTCAGATGGGTCGTGATACGCCAGCACGCGCATTGGATCCTCGCGCAGGTGCGTTTGGCTATGCGCTCGACTACGCTGGCGTCGATGCCTGCATCGATGTGAAAGCCACCCAAGATGGTGCAGGCGGTCGCGGTCAGCCAGTGTTTGATGTGGCCTGCTTAACTGCGCGCGCTGCCCAACAAGATCCTAAGATTGCTGCCAATGCTATCAACAATAAAGGGTTGCCGGGGTTCCAAATGGCCCAAGGCACATTGAGTCCATCAGCTGAGGTGCCAGCGGCGGCCACGGTAACCAACACCGGCGCAGGCTTTACTCGTTATCCTTGGGGTGGCCAACCACTGCTCGATCCAACTGCTGCGTTGAGCAATCTTGATCCAGTGCCCGACGACGAACTACTACCAGGCGTGCCTGATCCAATCGACGTAACGCTGCGGACGTTTCGGGCGTACTACCCGTTGAATTACCCGGGCTCGACCAACAATTTTAATTTCACCTTTGGCACTTCGATTTTGCCGGAGGCGGCACGATTCAAAACCGCGAATGCATACGGCCGCGGTCACTCGTCGGGCTGCACTGGTTGTCATGCCGTGTACAACTACGATGGCGCACGCAATCCATCGAAAGTTCGTGGCGATGACGGCACCATCAGCGACGTCGTTGATCCAACCACCAAACACCGGGAATGGACTGCTGCGCAAGATACCGCCAACGTAGCTGGCGATCAGCGCTTGGTTGGCCGCGCGGTTTCCCAGCAAGAACGCGACGACACCGGGCGTAAAGATCAACAAAAGACCTATTCAGCCAATCACCAAATGACCACCAAGATCGATAGTGATCAGTGTGGGTTGTGCCACGGCTTTGTTACGCGGATTAACTTGGCGTACCAAGGCATGGCCGAAGATGAGCAACGCAATCAGTTTGCACGACGGGCTCCAATTACCTTCAAAACGCCGGCCGGCACCAATGTTCGGATCTTGGATTCGTGGATTCGCGAAGACAATATCTCCGGCACCCCGACGATCATCACCCCGGACGGCATCGCGATTATTGATGCTGCCAAGCAACGCGATGCGGCCTTGGCAGCCAAGGGCTTGGTCGCGGGTGCTGGTGGTTGTGGTGCATCGACGTTCAGCGAAGACTGTAACAACAATGGCGAGCTTGATCGCGCGCTGACGTTGAGCCGTCGCAACGAAGACGGTGACGTGATTGCCACTGAAACCGTTGATGAAGATAGTAATCGCAATGGCAAGTTAGACTTGATCGACCACGCGCCGCGCGAAAAGAGCGTTGATGGTCGCCAGCCGAGTTATGTCTACGGTGGCCGCAATGGCTCAACGCGGCAAATGGATGTGCACTTCGAGCGCGGCATGCACTGCATCGACTGTCACTTCATTCAAGATGTGCACGGCGACGGCCACCTGTATAATACCAACTGGGACCAAATCGAAATCGAGTGCGAGGATTGTCACGGCGCCAAAGAAAAATCGACGCTGCGGACGTCGGGCCCCAACGGCGGCAACGACATGACCGCGCCCAAAGATGCCGACGGTGTGCCGTATATGCAGCGAGTCGGCACCTCGATCATGCAGCGTTCGCGGGTCAACCCAGGTGTGTTCTGGAAAATTCCACAAACACCGGAAGCTGCGACCGTCGACGGTCGTGAAGCCCACGGCGAACAACATGTGCCAGCGGTTCGGCAAGGTTCAACGTTTGCCGGTGCAGCGGGCAGCTCTGCGTTGGTTTCGGCCAAACTTGAGTGCCAATCATGTCACTCGTCGTGGATTCACAACTGCATGGGTTGCCATGCCGACCTGAACTTGGGCGACAACATTCGCAAGACGGTTGCCGCAGATGGCACGATCACCAAGACCGCTGGTGAAAATGAAACCTGGTTGTCGAACACCCAATCACCTGCGCACATTAATTTTCAATTGCTTGGATTTATGCGCTCGCCATTTGTGCTTGCGACTGCGGCTTCCGCCGATGGCGGTCGATTAGCACCGTTTCGGTCTTCGATGATCGTGCAAGTCAATGTTACCGATGGCAGCGGCCATACCTTGGTCGATAATGCTTCATTCACAACGTTCCAAGCGGTCGACGGTAACAGTGGCCGCGCGCAAGTCGCCACCAGTTCTGCTGCGATGAATCAAACCATGCCGCACACTACGCGGCCGGTCGAAGCTAAAGGTTGTGAGACGTGCCACACCTTAGTTGATCGCACCGGCAAGGTTCGTAATGAGCATGTGCTGGCCCAAACCTACGGTCTGGGAGCTGGCGAATATCCGTTTATGGGCGATTGGGCCATAGTGGCTGGTACCGCAGGTCTTGAGTTGTATGATTACAAACAAGAACGCGAATTGGCTGCGAATCGGGCAGGAGCGTCGAATCGATTTCCTGGCTTCATCATCAACCCCACGGATCGTGTCACTGCGAAAGTTGAACCGATCTTCGACGGTGCCGGTGGTTTGGGCGCGGCGGCGGTTGCCACCGATGTTGCGTTGATCCGTAACTTCAACACCACGCCCGCGAATGCAGGGGTGTCCGAAGTGCCGACGTTCCGCGATGTTGCGGTGGTATCGATCGACGCTGCTGGCGTTGGCTCGTTGTTGGTCACTGATGTTTCAGGTCGCGGTCACCCAAGTTCGGCTCGGTTGTCGGTTGGCAATGCTGGCCGTAATTTTCGGTTGGCCCTGCCTGGGCCTGGCAAAGCCGTTGCGCATTTGTCACCCGACGTGAGCGATCCATTCGTCTACGTCGCCGTTGGCACCGCAGGCGTGGCCGTGGTGAAGTTGCTCGATGCGCCGAGCGCGGTGGGCCCAGCTGCCCAATTGTTGACGACGCTGGCGTTGCCAAGCGGTCGCGATGCCCTCGAAGTAGTTTTGGCCGGCGATGTACTTTACGTCGGTACCCAGCAGGGCACGGTCGAAGTGCTCGATTTGAGTAAGCCTAATGCACCGGTTCATAGCAAATCGGTAACCGTTGGCGCACCAGTCACCGGCCTCGCCGTCTCGGGTTTCATGTTGTATGGCGCAACTGCCAACGGCCTGATGGTGTTGAGTCTGAGCGATCCTAAAAATCCGACAGTGCCAACCGGTGCCAGCAATGCGATCGGCTTAGCTGGGATCGCAGCTCGCGAACTGTCGGTGTATGGCAGTCACGTTTTCATGGCGGCGGGTAGTAGTGGTGTGTTTGACGTCGATGTCGCCGTGCCTGCGGCACCGGTGAATAAAGGCAACATCGCTGCAGTCTTGGCGCCTGGCCAGCCGATTAACGCCAACGATGTCACGGTGTCGCGGCTGCCAGGGCAAACCTGGGTCATGGTTGCCGATGCTATTGGTGATTTGTGGGGGCTCAAGCTCGACGGCAAACAAACCATCCGCGAACGTTGTTACCCAGATCCACGCAGCAAAAATTGTTTGCTTGATTTGGACTTTCTTGACCCCACTATTAACGGCCGCGATCCAAGTTTTGATCCAAACACCAACACGTTCGATCTGACAGATCCAAGTAGCGCTTCGTTTGTGCGGATGACCCGTACCGTGGTCACAGCTGGCCGCCGCTTGGCGCGACCGGCAATGTGGGAACAACTCGGTACGCTTACCGGACGGCGCTTGCGTGATTCGTTTATGCCGGGTTCGGGTGTGTTGTCGCTATCGGTTATGCAGCGCATGCGTGCTGTCGTGATTTGTGAAGACCCAAATGTTGCGGGTTTTGCCCAAAGCGGCTTAGGTGCGATGGGCTACGCTGATGCAGGGTTTTTAGGCTCGGGCGTGTGCGCTCCGTTTACCGGCACGCCGGCAATGGCGAAAATGCGCGCATGTAACTCGGCCGCGCCGTCGTCGATGTTGACCAGCACCAGCGTATTTGCCGCACCGCTGGCTTGTCGCGCTGGGTCATGAGTTCTGGCATGATCGCCATCGCGACCCTGGCGATATGTATCGTTGTGGCAAGTGCTGCCGCGATGTGGTGGTTGCGCGGAGTCTACGCGGCGCGCCGCACCGGAGGCGGTCCTGCGATTTCGGCCGAGCTGCGCAGCGAGTTGCGCCGGGCGATTCGGTTGGCTAAAGGTTCGCCGGTTGGACCGAGCGATAGCATCTGGTCACCTGCGATGGCGGCCGGCGCACACGCTGCTTGCGCCGAAGTTGAAGCCGCACTCAAACGCGAGCAGCTCGATAGCGCGTTAACGATCGCTGAAGCGGCGGTCGCGGCCACGCCGCATGATCCGCAAGCGAATTTGTTGTTGGCGTGGGTCACCGTCGTTGCTGGCCATGCCAACGCGGCTGGTGCCACGATGTACAAGTTACGGGCCCAAACCGACTTAGGTCCGTTGGGCGATTTCGTCGCAGCGCGAGCGCGGCATCTAATTTTCGAACATCGGGCCGGTGCAACCGAAGCTGTGCCACCGCTCATTACCGCCGGGGATATCGCCGTGGTCACGTTGGCGCGTGCGCAAGCTAGTCCAACCTGGATGGTGGGTGGTGAACAAGAGCTCGGGCTTGATGCGCAACAAGCTCGCGCCGCCATCAACGAACATCGGCTCGAAACCGTTGCCTGTTTGCGGCTGGCCTTGCAAGCGTTCACGGCTCAACCAAATTTTGTTGATGCTGGTTATTGGGTGGCGCGCTTGGCCATCAAAGCTGGGTTGGTCGACGACGGTACCCAGTTGTTCACGGCATTAGCACCGCGCATGGTCGGTCGTCCCGACGCTACTGCGTTTGCGCGCGATTGCGCTGCGCTACAAGATCCAACGGCTGCATTTGCAGCGGCTACCGCGCCGCCACCGGTACAACCACCAGAGCCGCCGCCGATCGAGCGCGGCAAACGCTCCAAAAGTCTTCGGGTCTTGTAACCGCGTCATTCGAGCTGCCCGCTTTTTTACCGCGTATCGCCGATCACCCAGCTGCAACTCTCTTACTCGGTCCGCAAACGTTGGTCCTCGAATGACGGACTGTTTCGAGCGTGGAGGTCCAAGGTTCGTCGTCGGAAGCCGAATACGCTTTAGATGATGATGGCAAGCGTAAGCGTTTTGATCGCTTAGGTTTACGTGATCGGTTGGTGTACCATTGCTCATCTGATGTCGGTGTCCGCGCGATGGATCTTGGCGATGCAAGCAGCTGCGGTGCGCACCACGCTGTGGCGTAACGTGGCCCGGCCCATCGATGAAGTTGCACCGCCGGCAGGTGCATCAGTCATGGTGGCTGCGGTCATCGGAGCGGTGAGTGGCTTAGCCGGTTGGGCGTTGGCTCACGTCGCACCTGTGAGTATTGCGGTCGTGGTCACCGCTGCGCTTTGGTGTGCGCTGGCACTGGCATTGCCCGAGCGTAGCTTGGCCAGCCAGTTTGCGCGGCCGGCCTCAAGCCCCGCCAACGTCGGTCAATTGGTACTTACCTTCGCAGTATTGCTGCGGGTTGCGGCGGTTTCAACGGTCAGCGTTGGCCTGTGGGTCGCGGCCTTAGCCGTCGCCTCGGCCATTGGCCGGCTCCAGGCTGTATTTTTGCAGTTTGTTGCCGATCCGGTCGACGACGACGGCAGCACCACCGAGGATTATCTGACTCAAGCCATTGGTCCGGCCGAGCTTGCGATACTTACCGCAACAATTTGTGGCGCCGGGGCGTTCGCATTCGGCTGGCGCATTGTGTTGGCTGTCGCATTGTCATTGGGGCTGACCTTTATAATCGGCTTGCGCCAGCAGCGTCGCAGCGACCACATTGGCGTCGAAGTGCTAGGCGTGGTGGTTTGGCTCGGTGAGTTGCTTACGCTGTTTGCGATAATCCGATAGTCAGCGAACCGGCACTATTCGTCGTCTTCTTGATACTCGACCCAATCGTACCGAGGTTCGCGACCGGCTGGACACATCGCGCGATACGCGCAGCGTTCACAGTACCAGCCCGGGTTGGTGCGTGGTCCGTCGTCAACCGCTAGCGCGGCCGCTTCGATATTATCGAGCAATTCAGGCGCCAGTTTTTCACGGACGCGGGCAACCGGCATCGGGCTGCTCCACTCCAACGCCCGGTCCGCGACCCAGTGAATGCCCAACCAGACACTGTGGACATGACGAAACGCCGAGGCTGCCAGCACGGCGTAGCCATCGAGTTGATCGCCAATCGCCGAGCCAGAAGCGCCACCAAAACGCTTGCCTGATTTGTGATCCAC
>JAYWHS010000764.1:0-2803 GCA_043777635.1 Kofleriaceae bacterium
GCGTCGCTCTCGGCAGGGAACACTTCGCCGCCGGTGAGCAGCCACCACGCTACGCAACCCAGTGCATACAAATCACTGCGGCCGTCGAGGCTGAGGCCCTTGGCTTGCTCGGGCGACATAAAGCCCGGCGTGCCGAGCACCGCGCCCATTTGAGTTAAGCGCGGTGTGCCTGGCAAAGCGCCACCAGCCTCATGCGCAACATTGCCGCCCGGCATCGGCACTAGTTGCCCGTTGGGCAGCGCCATCATCGGCAAGGCTGGCGGATGCGCCGATTCATTTGCGGCTTGCACAATACCAAAATCAAGCACTTTAAGAATATCAACTTCGTCGGCGGCGCGGCACGCAAACAAGTTGGCCGGCTTCACATCGCGGTGCCACAATCCTGCTTCATGGGCTTCGGCCAGCGACGACAACGCTTGAATCAAGAACAAGATCACACGGCCTGGCGGCTGTGGGCCAAACTGTCGAACCAACGTTTCAAGATCCACACCGTCGAGTAATTCCATTACATAGAAAAACGTTCCATCGTCGGTGACACCGTAATCAAACAACGCAATGGTATGCCGCGAACGCATCGACGCCAACGCTTGCGCTTCACGGCGAAACCGTTCACGGATCTTGAGCGACAAGTCGGCATCATCGCTGGCCTCGGAGCGCATCAATTTCACGGCGGCTTGGCGGGCCAACAAACGATGCTCGGCGCGCCACACTTCACCCATGCCACCTTCGCCGATGCGTGCGACCAATCGGTAACTGCCAAGTTCACGTGCTTGGGCTTGCGCGGTGGTCGCCGCTTGCCGTGCCGCAACCACGCTGCGGCGCAACCGCACCAAGTTCCACGCAAAGACTAGCGCCAACGCAAACGCTGCACCGACTGCTGCAATACCTACGAGCACAGTGCGTCGTTCTAATTGTTTCGACGACGCCAGAATCGTCGATTCCGGTACCACTGTCGCAACATACCAATTGAGTGGCTCGGCAATGCCAGCCCGGCTGCCGCCGATCGGCGTCACCGCTGCGATGTAGGTTTCGGCGCCGGCGGCGATGGTGAAATTACGGCGATCCTTTGGATGAAGGTTGCTAGCGTCGCTGAACAGCGCAGTAATTGCTGGATCGTTTAGGTCGGTAACTTGCAACAACCGCTCCTCGGTCAGCTTGGGCGCTTTGCGGTCGGTGGCCGCGTACACCAAAATTGCGCCGTCAGCTGAGTACACAATCGAGCGAGCGCCAGCGACTTGAATTTCGGAGACAAACGTCGAAAGCGCATTGATGTCAAAATCGACCGTGAGTACCGCTTGCAACGCACCTTGCGGATCACGAATTGCCTGCACCGCCGAAATGCCGGTGGTTTTGGTTGAAAAGTACGTGCGCGGTGGTGTCCACGATCGGCCAGTTATTTTTTCTGCATGACGATAGAACGGCCGGGTGCGCGGATCATAGTTGTTTTTGATCTCTTCGATAACTCGCAGTGAACTTCCGTCGACAACGTAGTTATTGCGAATAGATCCACTCGCGCCGACCGTACTTTGCTGAACCCGCAACGAGGTGCCTTCGTAGTACGACGACCGCAGCATGCCGACTGGAAAACTCACGCTGAGGTGCGAAACCCCGGCATGGCCAAGGGTAAGATCGTACATCGTCGGCGCGACACTTTCGATCGGTGCATCGACCCGTGCAATCGGCTCCAAGCGATCGAGAATTGGTTGCGCTTGATCCAATGCGTACGCGACTTGTTGCCCAACATGATCAGCGGCACCAGCGAGCTGCTGTTGCACTAATGCCAAGCTCGCGGTGCGATTTGCTTGCCGGCCAAACCACAACACCCCCAAGCCGACGACAACTACCAGCAACGGAACCGTTACGATGACCCCGGTGGGTGACGCTAATGCACGGGCAACGCGGTTCGAGGTCGAACTCGATTCGGCCTGACTAGTTAGCTGCGACGTTGCCACGGCTTACTCTATCACCGATGTTTCATCGCCTGCCCGCAACGTCGCAACACGGAAAGACAACCTGATCCAACCACGTTAACGTCAGTGCTGTTCTGGCCGAGCGTCAGCGGTCACGGCGGCGATATCCAACGTGCCATCGAACACATGGAGCGCCGGACCGCGCATAAAAACAGTGCGATATTCATCTTCGACGGTGATCGCCAGCGCACCACCTAGCAAATGCACCGTTACTTCACGGCCGAGCTCACTGCGCCCGGTGAGACACGCGGCAACCACCGTCGCGCATGCCCCAGTGCCACAGGCCAAGGTAATACCGCAGCCACGCTCCCACACGATCAAATCAATTTCGCCAGAGGCGCGGACGTGGGCAAATTCTGCGTTGGTTCGGCGCGGAAACCACGCATGATGTTCGAGTTTGGTGCCAACCTCACGCGCCAGTTTTTCAGCGCGTTGACGCGACTCAACGAATGCAATCGCATGCGGATTGCCCATGGAGACGGCGGTGATGTCGACCACCTCATGGCCAAGATTGACTCGCTCTTCAATGCAGCGGACAGCATTGCTGGCATCCGAGGTCGACATCGGTATTTCGGGTTGAGTCAGCCGTGGCCGACCCATGTCTACGGTGACCGTCGCAACAACATCGTCGACCACATCGAGTACACATCGAAGCGCTCCAGCGCCGGTGTCGATTACCAACGCAGGCTTTTGCAGTCCACCACGATCATGGAGAAACTTGGCAACACAGCGCAGGCCGTTGCCGCACATCTCAGCTTCGCTGCCATCGGCATTGAGCACGCGCATGCGGGCATCAGCACCTGGGCTCACCGGCGCTAACAACGCCAAGACAC
>JAYWHS010000765.1:0-2801 GCA_043777635.1 Kofleriaceae bacterium
GCCCGGTTCAAAGGACCAGAGTGGTTCATTCCGGGCCCACGCGCTGAGCGCATCTCGCCATGCTCGGGTGGCGCGAGTGTCACGAGAGAACGGTCACACTGCCATCGCAGGGGGTAGGTGCCTCGACGCTGGCTTCATGCCACCACCAAGTTCGCTGAGCATCGCCAGATCATCGATCCATTCACACCATCAACGTATATTGTCCGGTTTGCGGACTGGCGGACTGGCGGACTGGCGGACTGGCGGACTGGCGGACTGGCGGACTGGCGGAAATATGGATCGACGGTGGGATATGCGTTCTGCTGATAATGAAGGCGGAGCGCGGAAGCGGCGGGCACCGGCCACCACCAAGATGGCAGGTGACTGTGAGGGAGTGTCGCGAGTGCCCGGTTCAAAGCACCCCAAGTGGTTCATTCCGGGCCCACGCGACGAGCGCAAGTCGCCATGCTCAGGTGGCGCGAGCGTCACGAATGAACGGTCACACTGCCATCGCAGGGGGTAGGTGCCTCGACGCTGGCTTCATGCCACCACCCAGCTCGCTGAGCATCACCGGATTGTCGTTGCGTTCATTGTCGTCACTCACAGTTGTCCGGTTTTCGGACTTGCGGACTTGCGGACTTGTGGACTTGCGGACTTGCGGACTTGCGGACTTGTGGACTTACAGTATTGGACACATCGATAAACTACAGCGTCGAAAAAATCCCTGGCATGCGCGGGCACAACAATTCTAGATCACCAGCCGGCGGGGCGACACCCAAGCTATAGAAGCGACGCGTTAACGCCTTTGCACTAATACTAAACGCTGTGCTGCCACGACACGAATGCCCAAGCAAAGCAGCCAACACGAAATACTGTTGCAGCACCGGCCGACATCGTTGTACCCGTTCAGTCAACGCCTGTACCTGTGCGTCGCTCAGCGGGGTTGGCGCAGCCTGATCAATTTGGTTGACCGCTTTGAATTGCACGCCGTTGCTCGTCGGTCGCAACCGGCCATGAATCTGAATACGAATGGAACTCGCGATTTGCTCACGATCTCGATCGTTGTCGATCGAGAATCCCGCGCCAAGCGCAAGCATGGCAACGTTGATGGCGTCCGAGCTGTTAAGGCGCGGCACATTGAACCGATTTTTCAATGCTAGCACCATCAACAATTCGGTGTGCTCACCGCGCGGAAACACACCGTACTCAGCGACGCCAAACAATACGCGCGGCACCAACACTTCGGCATCCGCAGGGCTCAACGGTAAATCGATAATCGACGCCATCACCGGTCGCCACTCCGCCAACCGCGCCAACGCTGTTGTGATCGCCTCAGCTTCGCCAACGGCAACTTCACTGCGCGCCACGCGTGCGCGAAGCACCTGGTCAGCCAGCTGACAGTGCGGCTCATCAGGCAGGTGCTGCAACGCTTGCGTGACGTCAGCCGGGCTTGCCATGGCCAGCCCGTGCAATGGCCCCATGGCCACGAACCCATCCGCGCTGCTCGGAGACAGATATTCGATACTGCAGTACATACAGCGCGATTGCACGCCCGGATCAGTGGGCGCGTTGCGACCACAGCCTGGACAAATCACCATCACCGGGCGTCGTGAAAACGGCGTCGCCAACGATGCGACAAATTCGGCAACGTCGGGTGGTAGCACCATGCGCTGTGCACAATACGAACAGTTGAGCGCGTCGCGTTCCAATAAGCGCTCAAGTCCATCGCGTGACACTTGATTTTTACGTCCGCAGCCATTGCCGCACACCAGCAAAAACGGCCCCGGTCCCAACCCGCTACGACCAATCGCTCCAACACTATTGCCTGATTCAATTTGTGCAGCTGCAACGCCACAATAGATACAACGAACTGCTGTCGCACCTAGCGGCCGCTTACAACTGGCGCATGATCTAGTCATAGCTGGATTGTAGCAGCAACCCAATTTCGCTGCGCGATCCACCATACGCGACGCTGACCAACGCAGCGTGCGCGACCGTTACTCGTCACCCGCGACGATCGGCAAGCGCGCGCGCAGTCTCGATCGCACTGCGTGCTGTCGCTTTGACGCGCGAAGCAACGCGCCGCCAGGTCGGTGGTGTCACCGAACGATGCAATGCCAGTTTACGAATTGGCATTGTAATCCGCCAATGCGCCGATGTGCCGCGTGCGAAGATGGCGACGTCTCCAACAGTCAGGCGGCGACCGTCGACGAAGGTTTCACCTTCTAGGATGTGAATGATTTCGTCGCTGCGATACTGCCAATCGAATTCGCCTTCCGTGCATTCCCAAATCGTAGCTGAGAAATCACCATCCACGGTTGCGAATAGTGAGCGCGCGCGGGCCGTAGGGGAGCCACTACGTATCCACGCTGGGTTAATGGGTGCGTGTGCACTATCGCGGTCGGCAATGGAGGTTTGTCGCCAAGTCATCGCCTTAAACTAGGCTACCAGGCGCAAGGTTCGCAAGGCTCAACGAGGGTTGTCGCAACTAGACTTGCGTACCTTGGCCTGCCGCGCTGACCTGCGGTAAACCCTCTCCCAAATATACGCCATGCCTGGATTCCAGCAGGTAGACCATTTGGCCTCACGATGCGTGTAAGCTCACATGTGGAGGCCAGGTATGAATTCAAATCTTCGCTCTATCACGGCAAGTATTGTTAGCGGTTGGTTGTTAGTGGCATGCAGTTCACCGACGGCTAAACCAACCACCACCGAACGGCCGGCCGGCAGCGGGACCGGTTCAGCGGCAACCATTGCTGAACCACCGCCGACCGTTGCCGCCACCAGCGCTGTGGTCATCGCGGTAGCCTCGATAACCCTGG
>JAYWHS010000766.1:0-2798 GCA_043777635.1 Kofleriaceae bacterium
AGCCTCTGGCAGGACCAGATCGTCCCATGTCTGGCGAGTCTCAACGCGCGTGCAAAACGCTTCCAGCTCAGACGCCTGCGCTTCCGTCGCCGACTGCAGTGCCTCAACGAGTACAGCCTCTTCAAGGATTTCACTGTAGCCTATAGCCACGCGACCGGCGACAAATTGCAACGCTCGCCAAATAGCGCCGCTACGAAACGTAAAACGTTGTGCCAATCGATCGCGCAGATCAGGACCTAACGGCGGCGCCGCCATCTGCGCAGTCAACTCATCCCACAGCGCAGCACGGGCGCCAGCATCGGGCGCCGGCCAATCGACGAAAACATGCGGTTGCCGCGTCGGTACGGTGCCACGCTGAGTCACCGTCGCAAACACGGTGCATGCATTCGCGTCCACAAAAGTCGCCACGGCCGAAAGCGCGGTCGCATCATTGCGCTGCCACAGCGTTTCGATATTTTCCAACAGCACGGTGCCGCCATCCATGATCGTGAGGTGCGCGCGAAAATCCTGCAACAGCGCGCGCACGGCCATCGCATCCGTTGCGCCTTGCAGATCAACCCGCCACAATGGACAGATATTTGCGCGAGCACACGCCACTGCGCGCCCCGAATGCGCTGGCCCTTGCACCTGCCACAACACCCCAGGCATATTGAGGCAACTCTGCATGCCGTTGATGATGACCTGCTGCGCAGCATCCAAGATCACGTGACCCAAAGCGGCCACTTCAAATCGCGCATCATACACCAGTGCGCCGGTGAAAAATGCCACCAGCGACGGAGCGGCACGCCATTCAGTGTGCAAGCCGTTGTCGTCGCCAGCGCGTTGCAACAGGCCGAGCGTGAACAACTTGGAGGTGCGCAGCGCTACGACAAACGCTCGCTCGTCTACAACCGTTGCAAAGCGCCGCAGTCGCACAAACAGCGCAGCCGAAACACCGCGCAGGGGCGCATCTAAGATTAGGTCGTCGAACAGCGCGGGTTTCACAGCCCATGCCACGGCCAACCAGGCAAGTTCAATTTCATCGTCGGAGAAGCCAAGCAGTGCGGCCAAATACTGCTCCGGCAACGCCATAACCAACGGTGCCATGCCCATGGCCAAATGCGGCGAGGGCAACATCGCGTCCGGGGCGTCAAGGCGCGCACGCAGCACCGCGAGTTCGCTGCGCAGCAGCGCTAATCGTTCCGCCGCTGTTGCCGGCGCGCGTCCGTCGGAACTTGCGGCGGATATACCAAGGATGCCGGCGGTTGCATCTGTGGCCTGCACCGAAGATATCGAGCCGGCCACGCGCCCACCTACCCTGGCTTGTTGCAGCTCATACTGCAGTGCAATTTGCGCTTCGATAATCGCGATGCGCAAACTAACATCCAACGCCACACACGGTCGCGCATCCGGCGCCTCGCCAGGTATCGCGCCGTGATCGTCGTCGGTGTTAGTCATCGTGCAGCCGTTGCGAGTCTTCGACGTTGGCAAAGTGATCGTCGTTGGTCATCGCGAACTATGTCCAAAACAAATCATCAAGCAGGGGTGGCCAGACGACATACATATTCCACGTCTGGTGCCCTGCCTCGACGGCTGCATTCCAATAGGGCGCCGCAGCCACGTCGTTTTGCATGTACCATCGCTCGTCAAGGCACATGAGCCTTTGCCGGCCGCCCGGCGAACGTTGCGCGACTTCAGGCGATAGCGAGATACCGCAGGCCACCATGTTGTCAAAGTACGGTGAATTGAGCAGGGCTTGCACGCACGCCCGCGATAAGGCGTGACAATTTAGTGCACCTTCGACCAAGCCCTGCAGGTTTGCGCAGCCAGCCAGCAGCACGGCCTCCTCCTCGGTGAGGCTCTCGCCTTCGAGCACCAACGACTTAACCAGCTTCAGTTGCGGCATCTTGAGCACCTCCGCCAACCGCAACGGCTGACTAATACCGAGCGATACAATAGGTGCAAGCGCAAACAACTCATCCCCATGGCGCACCAGCGTATCTCCGGAAACCGTCAGCGAAGAAATTAAGCCGAGTTCGTATTTGTACCAGCTTGCAAGCTCGCCGATGCGCCCCGCCCATTCGCGGCCGTGCTCTTCGATAAGGTGGTCCATTTCACGGTCCGCGGCCTTCGCTTCAAGCCGTGGCAACCCATCATGCTCTGCCATGGCTAAGCTGAGAAGCCTTGCCTGCGGATGAGCTACCTTGGTCCATTCAGCAGCCAACTCTCGGCGCGCCTGTAGCGAGGATGGCTGGGCGATGACCTTATTAAACGCGTTCATTTCTTCGCCTTCATCTTGGAGTTTGCTTCCCGTGCCGTTGCCCCGACGCCCTCCATCACATCAGCGTTGGGGGAATCCGCTGATAGATCACGTTCCATGATTGTTTCGCGTCGTCGCTTGAGGTCTGCGGCTTCCGCCTCCTCGTTCTTCCGCTGAAGCCCTCCATCCTTCGTCATCACCACATTCACATTCTCCCCGGCCGCAATGCCGATCACGCGCACCCGGCCGGTTCCAGCGTCTTCCAGCACTGGAGCCTTCGTCCCGCGTTGCGCTTGCATGCGCATATCACCAATCACACCTTTCACCGTCGGGCCGCCGCCTGCGGCTTTGCTGCCGCCGGCCGTAGTGTTCGTGCTGCCGAGTGCGGCGTGCGTCGATCATTGGCAATTCGACAATTATTCAATTGGCTCTGCCGGTGCCACGTTAGCAGCTCTTATCAGCGGCAAAAATTGCTCCAGCAGCGTTGCTTCCGACCGTTCAATTCGCACGTTCGCCATTGCCGCGTCATCACTTAAACTGCGGTACCGAAGATTCACAA
>JAYWHS010000767.1:0-2796 GCA_043777635.1 Kofleriaceae bacterium
ATCGGGGAAAATGTGCCCCAGCCAACATGCAGTGTTACCCGGGCCACCGTAATACCGCGAGCTTGCAGGGCATGGGCAATCGCCGGGGTCATGTGCAACCCCGCCGTTGGTGCCGCGATGGCGCCGGGCGCTGCAGCAAACATAGTTTGATAACGCTCTTCATCGACGGCGGTTTGCGGCACGCTGCGATCGCGCACGATATACGGTGGCAGCGGCAACCGGCCGACAGCTTCGAAGAAACTAAAGCCATCACCTGGTGCAGCGACGACCAAGGTACCATCAGGTGCACGATCGGTAAGTAATGCCACGGCGTACTCACCGACCCGCACAATTTGCCCAGCCCGCAGCGCGCGTCGAGCTTTTGCCAAACAACGCCACGCTGACGTGCCCGCCGGTGCCGCAACCTCGCCGACCGGTTCTAAAAACAGCAACTCGACTGCGCCACCGCTATCTTTGCTGCCAAAAACCCGCGCTGCCAACACCCGGGTATCGTTGACCACCAGCACCGCGTCGGGCGGTAACATCTCCACAACATCAGCGAACCCGACGTCGCGCAAGCTGCCCCGTGCATCGAGCAAGCGCGAACCATCGCGCTGCACCGCCGGCGCTTGAGCGATGAGTTCCGGTGGCAATTCAAAGGTGTAGTCACAAGGCCGAAGCACGCAGGGTTTCTACCGGAAATATCGCGGCTTGGGCAGGCCACGGCGGCAGGATGCGATACGGTGGTGAGGTGAAAGTAACGGTATTGTTCGGATTTGCACTTTCTCTCGCTGTGCAAAGCGCGGCCTCCGACGGCTGGGCCCAGAAATGGAGCGAGCGAGCGAACGCTCGAAGCGGGGCCGATGCGCCGCCTCTCGATCTTGATGGCGATGCCCTGCCCGATACGGTCATGGTCGAACGTGGTGCCGTGCTAGTACGAACCGCCCGCGGTGTCCTGCGCTGGACCGATACCAAGGTTACCGCTGACGCCCAGATCTACGCGGTGATCAGCGACGGCTTTGCTGTGGTGTCGGTCGCGACGCCGAGCCAGGCCTGGGTGTTACGGGTGCAACGCGGTCAGTTGCGCTTGGTCACGCAGACCCAAATCGGCGCGCTTGATGAAGACGGCGAATTGGTGCAGGCCCTCGACGTGTTGCCACAGGGGATATTTCGCTATCAAAGCCGCGCCGATGTGCAACGCTGCGATGGCATTCCGGCACGGCTATTTGCAGTGCGCTGGGATGTCAGCGGTAACGCGTTTGTGCCGGCACCAGGTGTCGACTTGCCAACACCAACGCATACCGTTACCGCCAGCGCTGCGACCGAGCTACCGCAACGAGCAATTTTTGACGTGCGCGCTGAATCATTTCGCAGCGACGCAAGCGACGCCCGATTTTTGGCGGTGCCGACCGAGCTAAGCGACCACAACCCGACAACAGTCTGGCCGCAAGGCGCAGCCGTTGCACTCGTCGCGGCTAGAGGTGGGTTCGTCACCGCGCGCGCCCAGTGGCCCAACACCACAGCCAGCCAACTCGCCGTGCAAGTACTGCATCGCGACAAAAAAACCAGCCGGCTGTTGGTCACCACGCCTAGCGGCACGTTTGCACTTGTAATCCCATCGGCACAGCCCGGACTGCGCACCTGGACCACCCCGCTACTTGATGGCGCGGATTGCGTTTCGTTGTTTATCGATGACCTCCATGCCGGCATCAGTGAACTGGCCATTGTTGCGGCCAGCGAACAAACCGGCACAATTGATGCTGTGTTGGTTACAGCCATCGTCGAAGATCGCAATCGTAGCCAAGCAGTACGAATTCTGACCGCCCGTGGCGCGGCCGGCACAACCGCATTGCGCGCACGCTTACAAACTGCGACCGTGCTGCGCGACCGGCAACGTTTGCTCACCGCACTCGGCCAGCTCGACCCTCAGGGTGCAGCCCAACAAGCCATACCGGCAATCATCGCTGGCGACATAACCGGCCCGGATTTGACCGATGCGCTCGCTGCATTAACAAACCGTGGCGCCCACGTCGAGCTGCTCACAATTGCGAGCGCAACAACCGCCTCAGATGAAACGCGGGGCGCAGCCATCATCCAACTAGCAAAACTCGGCACGCTAGGCGCATCCGCCCTGGTCTCACTGTTGGGCCAAGGTTCGTTTGCAACTCGACATGCGATCATTGCAGGTGCCGCGCATGCGCCGTTAGTAGAACTACAAAACGCAACGCAAGCGCTCACGCCTACCACAAGCCATACCACTGGCGATGCGTGGCAAGCGCTGCTGCTGAGTCTGGCCACCGCGCCGACAACGGTTCGCAGCGACGCCAGCCAACGCGCACTTGAGCTTTGGCGCACCACCCAAACCTATGAAGTGCAAGCCCGGCTAACTGCGCTGCTCGCGCGTTATGGCGACGATGCCCAACTGCGCACGCTGCAAGCGCAACCAGCGTTTACTAACGTCGCTGCCGTGCGCATCATCTTGGCGCGCCAGGTTGGCAGCAATCCCACTGGCTTGATGATTTTACAACAATTGCTCGACGACAAAAATGCAGGCGTACGCGCCCAAGCCGCGTTGTCGATTGCGGCTACGCTGCGCGCAGGCGGTCAGCCGGCGGGCACGACCGGACCGTGGATCGCAGCATCAGCACGCGATCAAATCAGTGCAGTGCTGGCCAATCGAATCAACAACGACGCCTGGCCGATGGTTCGGCGCGCGGCAGTGCAAGCGATGACGGTCAACTGCGGCAACGCAGCGAGCCCAAGCCTGCGCAACGCCGTAGCTCACGACAGCGACCTCAATGTGCAGCTCGATGCACT
>JAYWHS010000768.1:0-9542 GCA_043777635.1 Kofleriaceae bacterium
TGTGTCGAGCGCGGTGGGCCGAGATTCGTCGTCGGAGTAAGGAGTGAGCTCAGTCGCTTGTGGAAAGCGTAAGGGTTTCGATCGTTTACGCTTACGTGATCGGCATTGGGAACGTCCCTTGGTTAATCGTCTAATCAACACCACGCAGATGGGCGTTGTCATTCCACTGACAAAGCCGCCAGCTTGGACCAAATTCAGGTGAACTGTAGTGCTCAACAATCGACAGCGATGCATTGTCCACCAGGGTGAAAAACCGCGAGTCAGCAGCGGGTGGCCCGAGCCGCGTGATGTGTGAGAGCATATGAAAAAGTGCGATCCCGTGGCTCACCAAAATGATGGTGGAGCCGGCGTGGGTACGAACCAAGCGATCTACGCCAGCGCTCACCCGAGCAAAACATGCGGCGTTGGTTTCGGCACCGTGCGGCAAGGCTGATTCGTCGCGCGCGACCAAGGCGGCGTAGGCTTCGGGATGTTGCGCTTTGGCGTCAACGAAACTCATGCCATCAAAGATACCAACGGTGCGTTCGCGCAGCGCTTCGTCGGTGAGTAACGGCAACGCCGTGGCGCTGGCGATGGCCTGCGCGGTTGCAGCGGCCCGAGCCAAATCGCTGGTAATGATCATGCTGGGTGGCACCTTGGCGGCACCGGCGCGAACCGCCAGGGCATCGCCGGCGGCCACCGCTTGGGCTCGGCCTCGGCTGGTGAGGGGCGCACTATCCCAACCGCCAAATCGCGCATTGCTGTTGTTTTCGGCTTCGCCGTGGCGAACTAGCCAGAACGTGGTGAGGGTAGGGGCAGAGGAGCTAGAGCCAAGCACGGAGTCATGGTATACGAAAAATCCGATGCCTGATTACAGCAAACTCCACGATCTCATTAGCCATCGCGTCACCTTTGAATATGACACGGGTGCACGCGTTACTGGCTACCTTGCATCCTGTCAGCCGTCGACCGGCGCTGTCGAATTTGTGGTGCTTTCCGATGTGAAGCTCACCGATTCGAAAGGCAAACTGGTGCGTGAAGCTGGCGAATTGACGATTTGCCCAAATGCGCTGATTGGTATCGCACGCGACGAAGGCCCACGCGGTCGCGATCATCGTTGAGTTTCGGGCGTTAACAAGACTGTTGTCGCCGTCATCGATGCCAGAGTTTGCGTGCCGCAACAAGATGCCCCGTCGCACACATTGGCGGCGGCACGCGGTACAGTCGCGGCATGAATTTGTACAACGCAACGATTCCGCTGTTCACCAAATTTCTCGGTGCTGTATCGGGCTGGCTCGATAAACTCGAATCCGACTCCGCAACACGTAAGTACCCACCTGCTGTAATCTTGAATTATCACCTGGCGCCCGACCAATATTCGTTCCTCAAGCAGATCCTTGCGGCATGTGACACCGCCAAGTTCGCAGCGGCGAAAATGACTGGCAAAGAGCCGCCAGCGCACGCTGATACCGAAGTCACCGTCGCCGATCTGCGGGTGCGCCTGGCGACCGTGATTAGCTATCTCAACACCTTCACACCGGCAGACTTTGTTGGCTGCGAAGAACGTAGCTGCACCCATGGCTGGATGGGTGGCAAAACTTTACGCGCTGGCGATTATCTCGATCACGTTGTGCTGCCAAATTTTCATTTTCACATGACGACGGCGTACACGGTTCTGCGCCATAACGGTCTGCCTGTTGGCAAAATGGACTATTTAGTGAGCCTGCCGTTCCAAGGCTAACGCTGGCGACTTGTCGACGGTAGACGACAAGGCAACGGGACAATTCCGAACACGTAAACGCAGGCGATCGAAACGCGTGCGCTTGCCAAAATCGTTTGGAGCGTACTCCGCCTCCGACGACGAACCTCGGACCTCCGCGCTCGAAACACTGCACAATCGGGACTGTGGCCTTCGCGCGACGTCGGGAAGGCTCCGAGCGCCGAGCGCCGTCGGCCGAGTAAGACCTCACGATTATTTAGAATTTTGCTTCAATTCTTATACCCGCACGAGTAACGCGCGGTGGGTTGAATGCCGGCGACTTGTCGGCGGCAGAAGGGACGGGAAAGTCCCTTTTAAACGCCTCACACGATCCGCGCTACCCAGACCACGCCGATCCAGAATCCGGCCGCGGTGCCAAGGCCCGAAGCGATCGCGATAATAAGAATTCGCGTCACTGGATTGCGCCAAAAGCCGCGCAGGCTTTGGGTATCTTCGGCCAATGCTTCGCAGTCTTTGACGCTTGGTTTGCGCCGCCACGCTTCGACCGCGCCGACCACCATGCCAGTGCCGAGCAGCGGATGAATCGCAGCGATCGGCGCTACTAGCAGCGCCGAAATCACCGACAACGGCCGGCCTCCAGCGAGTAGTGTCATGAGCCCGGCACCGACGGAGGTTGGCAGAATCCACGCCAACATCATTTCGGTAAAACTGGTGGTGTCGGAGCGCCGCCACGCAACCACAAACGCTACCGCGAGTAACATTGGGGTTAGCCACTTGAGCGCGGTCCAGAACCACGATGGTTTTGGCAACTGGTCGAGCACGGTGCGGTCAATTGATTTACCGAACCAAACTTTCATGCCGGGCACGTGCGCCGCGCCAACCACGGCCACCACGCGCTGTGCTGTCCCGGCGGTATCGGCCATGTTCGAAACCAAATATTGGTCACGCTCATCGATGAGCGGCACCTTGACCTCCGGCAAAACCCGGGCAAATTCGCTGAGCATCTCTGACAGCGTTTTAGGATCTTTGAGCCCTTCGATCTGATCGCTAAGCGCCGCCTCCGTGGCTGCTTGGGTATCGCTGGGCTTTTGTTCCGAATCGCCAGCAATCAACGACGCCAGCAACATGTTGCGCTTCCAAAACCCGATATTTTTCCAGGTTCGCTTGAGCGTTACATTCACGTTGCGGTCAATGAGTTCGATGCGGCTGCCAACCTCGCGGCCGGCATCGACCGCAGCGAGCAGTTCGGCACCTGGTTTGATGCCGAGCGAAGCGCCCATCCGCCGCTGGTAGGCGGATAGTGCCAAGTGACCCAATAAATAAAGAGTCTTACCTTCGCGCACGATTTTGAAGATATCGAGATCGCGAAATGCGCTGTCTTTGGTCAATGCATCAAAGCGTTGTTGGCACAGCTCAACGGCCACTACGTCTGGCTTAACCCGCGCAATAACCGACCGGACTTCATCGACGCTGGTATGGGAAACGTGAGCGGTGCCAATGATGAAATACTCGCGATGTTCATCGCGCAGGCGGGTAACGCTCGCCGGGTATCCCTCGTTGCTTGGCTCCATCCAACGTGGGTATCACGATCGGGGCGAAGGTGCTACAAACCGCGCATGGACGACGCCACCCGCACCGAACTTGAAGCCGCCGCGTTTCGCCGGCTGGTTGCACACTTTCAAAGCCGCACCGATGTGCAAAACCTCGATGTGATGAACCTCGCTGGGTTCTGTCGCAATTGTTTAGCCAAATGGTACCGTAGCGAAGCCGAAGCCCGAGGCATTGAGATGACCGACGCTGCGGCTCGCGAAACCATTTACGGCATGCCGTATGAGCAGTGGAAAGCGCAGCATCAGAAATGATCGCGCCGCAACAATCCGCCTACGACTACATTGGCGGGGATGCGGTGATTCGCCGGCTGGTGGATCGTTTTTATGACTTGATGGACACGCTGCCTGAAGCCGCAACCATTCGCGCCATGCATGCGACAGATCTGAGTGTCAGCCGCGATCGGTTGTATTGGTTTATGACCGGCTGGCTCGGTGGCCCACAAATGTTCGTCGAACGCCGCGGCCACCCGCGCTTGCGGGCCCGGCATTTGCCATTTGCGATCGACACCGCCGCCAAAAATGCTTGGATGCTGTGCATGCGTCGCGCTGTTGCCGACATTGTAACGATTCCCGACGCCAACGAATATTTACTCGAACCGCTGGAACGACTCGCCGACCACATGCGCAATCAACCGGGCTGAATTGTGGATTACGCTGGCCGAATCACAACGTGGATTTGGGTAACAAATGCCTGTTCAGCCCAGCGTAACTTGTACTCCATTTCCGAACCAAGATCGTACAGCGTCACGCCTTCAGCGATCAGCGCGATAATCTGATGGTATTGGCACAGGGAGCCCAAACTCACGTTGGCAAATTCATCGTGATAGGAAAATTGCAGGCCGCGATATTCAGTGCCGATGCGCGCACCTAACACGTAGGCGATGTCATTGCCATCGAGTGCTGCGAACATCAAGCGGCCAGCGCCACTGCGGCCCAGCCTCGGTAGCATCGCAGCGTAAAAATCGCGCATCGACTCAACACTCATACCAACCCCGTCGCGGCCTTTCCAGCTGTGCTGTTCACACGCTAAAATTCGCTCGAATAAGCTGTTGGCTGTTTCGGGCGTAATTGGCACCGAGGTAAACGTGATGCCGGCCGCTGCCGCTCGGCGTGCATTCTTACTCAGATTTTTGCGGAACTGCGGCGAGCGACGTGCCATGAAACCATCAAGACCATCGTGTAAACTTGCACGATTGCGAAGACTGGTCTGGCCGAGTTTGAACGCCCAGCCGCGTGGCAAATATTTCTGCAGCGCGAGGGTGTGGGCGCCACCCGCAGGAATGCCTGCGAGCAACGCTAACCGCCAGGCTGGTTCACGCGCCAGCCGATCGATAGCCATGGCAACACAAGCATCGACATCGGCACCGAGCAGTGGCGACGCTAACCCCCAGGCTAACTCCAGCGGTTCAATGTATTCAAAGCCATCGGGATGCTGGTTGGCCATCGCTGCGAATAGTAGACGAGGGGAGGTGCTCGAATCGGCCTCAAGTACCGCACGGCGCGCTGGCATCAGGGCTTGCGCGGCCGGAATAATCCATGCCGACGATGAACAGAAATGATCGATGTCGGGTGTTGCCAAACACGTTGCGTCAACCGCCGTAGCGTTGCGATCAAGTTCGTCAAGAGTCCAAGCGGTCACGGGCCGATAACTGTTGCCTCACTGTGGCAAAAAGGCAACGGTTGCCATCGTCGAAGGCACACGGGCCGTCGCAATGCCCGCATACGGCGGCAAGATCGGCCTGCACGGTTGGCCGAAACATTGCTAACGTAAGAGCAATGTTGAAACGAATGCGCCCAGTTGCGTTGTTGCTTTCGCTTGCGGTGGCCGGCTCGCCGGCTTGCGCTTCGCAGTCTTACCAAATTACGCATCGTGAGCTTGAACGTTTAGTCACCTTGCCACCTGAAGCGCGCGGCAACTCGGTGCGGGTTGAACAAGAACTAAGCGGCACTGACGTTGAACAACAGCAGCCAGTGAATTCGGAAACTCAAATCGTATTTTTTCCACAGATCATCGTGACTGGAGGCTCGGGTCCGCGCGATGCGCATCCCGTCGGTAGCCGGCCTAATTTTGGCACGGCGCGGCCGGTCGGTGGTGGCGGTGGCGGTAGTGTTAGCGGTGGCAGCCGCCCGAGTTTTGGCTCGGGCAAAGTGGCCGACGATGCCAAAGCTACGGCGATTGCAGTGATCGCGATTGCCTTGGTTGCGGTGGTTTTGGTTGCCGCCATTGAAGGTTCGCGCTTTCACGGCGACGTGCAATTGCACCCGATGCATCCGGTTCATCTTTTTGGCCGCGATGGCAATTACGTTGCGATGCCGTTGGCGGCACTGGAGCCCGGCGTTGTGGCCTGGGCCGACCATGCGCTAGTGCGTAGCAATGAAGGACCCTGGCGCGAACTGGCGCGTGCAGCGTTAACTCGCGAAGGTTGGACGTATGGGGTCATGTTGGGTGCCAGCACCATCAAGAGTGCCGATGGAAGTCGCGGTACCGGTGCCTCGACATCCATTGAAATTGGCCACTTCTTCAACCAGGAACTCGGCTTGCTCGCGTTCGGCCAACTGGCATGGCGCGATAACGCTGTCGGCGAAACCATTTTCGATCAACGCTACGGCGCTCAGTTGCAATTCATGCCGCTCACGGTTGGGCCGCTGTCGACCGGGCTTTACGGCGGCGTCGGGTTCGGGGTGCGCGGCGAAGATGGTTTGCCCAACAGCGGCCGTGTCTCCAGCTTCACGCTGCAAGGTGGTATTCAAGCACAACTCGATATCAACACCAACATCGCCATCACTGCACGCGCTGGCGTCGCGCAAGCCTATAGCGAAACGATTCGCGAGATGCTCGTCGGGATTTCGGTGTATTGATCGATCGAAAAGGGACGTTCCCGTCCCTTCTGCCGCCGACACGTCGCCGGCATTCAACCCACCGCGCGTCACTCGCGCGGGGTAGAGCAGACACCGGACGTTCCCGTCCCTTCTGCCGCCGACAAGTCGCTGGCATTCAACCCACCGCGCGTCACTCGCGCGGGGTAGAGCAGACACGGGACGTTCCCGTACGTTCCCGTCCCTTCTGCCGCCGACACGTCGCCGGCATTCAACCCACCGCGCGTCACTCGCGCGGGGTAAAGCAGGCCGGACGTTGCCTGACTAGCACTGCTCGCAGCAACCTTGAGGTCCTACTCGGACTCGGACGACGGGACTCGGAGCCTTACCGACCACGCACTAAGGCCGTGGTCATTGCAGCAACAGACCCACCACGGCATGTTTCGAGCGCGGCGGCCCGAGGTTCGTGGGCGAAGTCCCGAGTACGATCCAGCGGATGCTGGAAAGACGGACGATCTCGCTCCCTGCATTCGCTGGGTTTGCTCCAGCATCGTACCGTCGACGAATGAGGGCCGGCTAGCGATACACAATCGCCACCACCGCGATGCCCCAGGCGACGATGTTGGCGATAAAAAACGGATCGCGCAACATAGCTTCGGTTGGGCTTTCCGCCTTGGGTCGCCACAGCGCCAGGGTCAAGAAACGCGCAATCCCTATAAGCGGAAACGGCACCGTCCACATCAGCAGTTTGGTGCCAAAAAATGCGATCGTGTGCGGCGAGCGAGCATAGCCAACATACGCAGCACAGGTGAGCAGGCCCAGGCCAATCATCAGCGGCCGCAGCGCGCGCAAGCTGTAGCCGGCCAGGGCTGCCCGAGTCGTCGCGGTTTCCGGCTGCTGTTGCGCCCACGCTAGCTCGTGGGCGCGCTTGCCCAAGCCCAAAAACAGCGCGAGGCTGCCGGTGCAGATCAAAAGCCAGCGCGACGCTGGTACATCGATCGCAACTGCACCTGCATACACGCGCAAAAGAAATCCGCCGGCGATCATCAGCACATCGAGAAACGCTACCTGTTTGAGGCGCAGGGTGTAGGCGAGATTATTAGCGACGTATGCCGCAGCCACCGCCGCAAGTAACGGCGTGAGCGCATACGCCGCGCTCAGCGCCACGGCCGTGAGGATGACCGAAGCGATCAACGCTGCGGTTGTAGACAACGCACCTGATGCGATGGGCCGATTGCGTTTCGTTGGATGAGCGCGATCACTGTCCACGTCGCGTACATCATTGAAGGCATACACCGCACCTGACAGGGCGCAGAAGATTGCCACTGCGGCCGCCGCGCGCCAGGCCGAAGCGGCATCGAGTAAATGCCGTGAAAACACCAACGGCGCAGCAACAAAAAGGTTTTTGACCCATTGCTGCGGCCGCAGGGTTCGTAGCAGTGCGACGGCGGTGGTCACAGGTTACGGAGCGGTTTCTTCAGTATCGGTGACCCACGCCGAAATCTTTTCTTGGCTGCATTCGGCCAAAGTTTGGCCGTCGGGCAGGTTGATCTTGCAGCGCGTAACATTGAGGAACAGCTCACGACAAACATCTTTGGCCATGCCGGTGAGGGGGTCGCATTCGTTCAATTTTTTGGTGATCGGTCCAGCTGCATTCGTCACCGGTGCGCCTTCGGCGTTGACCAAGGCAACCGTATCGATCAGTTGAACATCAACTGCATCGAGGTTAGCGTCGACCCACGCCGCAATTGCTTTGTGTTCGCAAATCAATACGTCGCTGCGAGTTGGCGCAGCGGCTGGAGCCGGAATCTCGTCACTGCCAGCCCCACTACCTGAGCCTGCCGCGCTGCCGGCCGCACTACCGGCCGCACTACCGGCCTCCATGGCTTCAGCTGGTGGCGCTTCAGCTGTCGGCGCAATCGTTGCCGCCGCCGCCGCGCGGCAATCACTTACATCGAAGAACAAGACTTTGCACTTCTCTTTATCGTTTTCATTTTTGATCGCATCACAATCGCTGATCGCTCGCTGTGCAGGCTGTCCAGCGCGATTTAGCAAAGGCGTGCCTTCGGCCGTTACCAACGCTACCGTCTTGACGCTACGGGCTGAGTCCGCAGCTTCGTGCATCATCGCTACCAGGTTGCCAGCGGAGCCACGACGCTCAGCTTCAGGCACGACGGTCAGTGCTGGCACATACGTGATGAGGACCAGCGACACTAGCATCGTGGCTAGGAACGGCATGGTGGCCCACATGACCTCCACAATCGGCTTGCGAAACTTCACGCTGGTAATAAATAAGTTGAGCCCGACCGGCGGATGCAAGTAGCCAACCTCGAGGTTGAGCAAAAAGATCACGCCGAGGTGATACGGACTAACGCCATAACGCATTGCGATCGGAGCTATCAAGGGCACCACAATTACGATCGCGGAGAACACATCCATGATAGTCCCGACGATCAATAAAATTAGATTGAGCGCTAGTAAGAACACCCATTTTGAATGGACGTGGGCTTGGGTCCAAGTCACCAAATGTTCGGGTACTTTGGCGGTTGTCAAGTAGTTGGTCATCACCGTCGAAGCGAAAATAATGATGAAGATGGCGCCGACCATCGCCATCGCTTCGCGACTGATCGACCAAAGCTGTTTGGCTTTGAGTTGACGCAACACCACCACCTCCAACAGCGACACGTACAGCACCGTTAAGGCCGCAACTTCGGACAGGGCAAAGCCTTTGGCCAACCCAACGATGACAGCAAACGGAATAATCAATTCAGGCAACGCCTTGCCGAAACTCACGACAAGTTCGCGCTTACTAAATTTGGTGCGAGGCAATTTTTTGACAATCGCGACCGACACCGCAACGAACGACAGCATCGTCAGCACAACTAGGCCGGGCACGATGCCAGCAAAAATAAAGCGACTCGAACTGAAATTTTCCGGGTCGAGGTTGGTGAGCCCAAAGATCGTACCGAAGATGAACAGCGGTACTGCGGGTGGGAACAACAAACCAACCGCTCCGGTGCCCGCGATGAGCCCAAGTGAAAACCGCTCTGGGTAACCCTGTTTAACCAGGCCTGGTAGCAAGACACCGCCGAGGGCAATAATGGTCACGCCCGAGCCACCGGTAAATACAGTGTACAGCGCGCTGGTCAGAATCGCGACAATCGCTAAACCGCCCGGTAGCCAGCCTAGCGCTGCGTTACCAACCCGTACCAACCGGTCGCCCGATTTGGAATCAGCTAACAGATAGCCAGCGTAAATGAACAAGGGCAGGGTCGAAAGCACGGCGGCTTGCTCGCCAGTACCAACGCCAAACATCGAAGCGATCATGCCGTCGAAGTTGGCATCGAAGCCACGTTGGCCATCGACCAGCGATAGTGCCCCAAGGCCGGCACCGCCGAGCATGATGGTGAATAAGG
>JAYWHS010000769.1:0-2790 GCA_043777635.1 Kofleriaceae bacterium
CATGGTCGCTGTGTTCCTAATGTTTCGTCAGCGCGACGTTTCCGGCGACGATGTGCAACAGTGGGAGACGGCGATCGTCGTCGGCGCTGGGGCAGCAGGTGCAGTGTACTGGTTCGTGAAACGCCAACAGCAGCGCTAGCAAAAAATCCCAAAAATCCCCAACCAGGGTTTGTTTTTGGCAGGTCGCGCGTCACGTTGCAACGCAATACCGCCTTCGAGCATGCCCACGCTGCCGCCGGGCTACGTTTACTACGGGGCAAGGTCGCCAACTTTCTGCTCGGCACCATAACCATGCGCGCTCATCGGGCCGGTGCGCGAACCCGACGGCCCGCCGTTACTCAACTTGTTTGCGGCGTTCCACGACGCGAGTTGAGTATTCTCCGCACACGTCGCTGTTGTTGTTCCTTGAAAATTCGCCTGCTCCACAACTCACCGCACGCTGCGGCTGTTCGACGTTTTCGGGCGCAGCGCGGCACGGGCATTGTCACTAACTTGGTTGATACCGACCTGCTTTTTTGGCTTGAAACTCCGCTCCGTCAACGTGCCGCGCGACCCTGCGGTCGAGATCCCTGGCGATTGCCATTTTTTTCATGTTGACTCAGCTTCAAAATTTGATACGCCAGACAAATGTTAGCTTCGGTCCACATGCGTACTGTTTCTTGTTCTCTCTTTCTATTTGCCGTGGCCTGCGGTTCTGAGGTGGATCCCAGCATTACGCCCGTCAACGACGCTGGTTTGACTGACGCTGGTTCGACCGATGCGCCGCCACAAGCTCCTTGCATGTTCACAAATATCGCCACCCCGGTAGGGCTAACGCTAACCTCTGTTTGGGGTGCGTCCGAGAACGACGTGTGGGTCGGCACAACCGGCAGGAGCTTAATCGCCAACAGTGTGTTGTTACGTTTCAACGGCACCGCGTTTACGGCGGTCAACTCAACAACTTTCGACGACATCCTCGACATCGCGGGCACCGCAGCCGATGATGTGTGGATCGCAGCCACGCTCTCTGATTCGTCGAGTCAGACGCTACTTCATTGGAACGGTGTCGAGCTTGTCAAAGCGGCGGTACCCGCACCTCCGACTTTGCAAGCTAGCTTTCGAGGGTTGTGGCCTCGGACGCGGAGCGACGTCTGGCTCGTTGGCGACTCGACTCTCCTCCGCTTCAACGGTGCGGCCTGGACAAAGCCGCCAACCTTTAGCGAGCAGTCGTTCGACAATTTCCGCGCAACGGTTGTGACCGGATCGTCAGACAACGAAGTGTTGGTTGGCCGCCTGCAAAGCACCGGCCTGCGCTGGGATGGTACGAGCATCAAAAGCACACCGATGCCGGCGTTCAGGGCGCTCAAGCGCGCCAGCGTAGGCCCTTATTGGGGGATTGATACCAGTCGTGTAAACACAGCACTTGTGAGCAGCACCGATGGCGTGACATGGACTCAAGTGCGCACGTTTACGACAACTGAGCCCCAACCGATCTCGCTCGCGGTTGATGCAAGCGGCAACCCATGGATTGGCACCAGCCGGGTCACAATTCCGAATGGCTATGACGGGCCGTTTGCAGAACATCTCGTAAACGGATCTTGGCAAAAGTCGGCGCTTCCCGAACTGGATGCAGCGCGTGCCATTGCAGTCGCCGGACGCAGTGTGTGGGCGGTAGGTGGCTTCGGCAAAGCTGCGCGGTGCCTACTGTAGGCTGCGGGGAAATCGAAATCGCGAAATCCGCAAAACCCCAACCGAGGTTTGTTTTCATCATCCGCCCCAGCAACTTCCGGAAAGCCCAACGCCGCGAAATGCACACATATGCAGATTCTCGGCTTCTCCTTCATGTGCTCTCATCGGGCCCGTTCGTGAACCCGACTGCCCACCGTTGCTGAACATGTTTGCGGCATTCGACGACGCGAGTTGAGTAGCGACGTAACCAGCGGCGATTCTTGCGTGTCCGTAGGTGGCGACAGCAATAGCCCAACGCGGACGGCGGTGGAACACTATTGCAAAGTCGTGGGCGCGGCGCGGCGGGATGGAAGTGCTATCGTTTTCGCATGAAACTACGTCGCGCTGCGTTGCTCATTGGCTTGTACTTTGGTGCGATCGCACACGTTTCAACCGCCAACGCCGAGTCACCAGCGCCGCGAATGCCGGAGGCGCGGCCGCCGCTAATGTTCTCTGGCAAGTTTGAAAGCCTGGAGCGTGTTCGCCGCGGTGCTACCTTTTCGCTCAAGGTAAAGCTCGTCAACGGCTTGGTATACGGTTTGCCGAAGTTGACCGTCACCGTCGCTGGCGAAGGAGTAAAAGTTAGCTCTGCTGGAACGAAAGTATTCAAAAACGTTGAAGGTAACGGCGGCACCGTCACGCTGGTGATCAAAGGCAAATTGCGCGACGCGCACGGAATGGTGCACCTGGTTGCAACCACCAGCGTCGTTGATGAAGACATCGGTCCGTTTGAGTTGAAACAAGATGTGTCAGTCGGCGTTGCGCCGTAAGCGATTCATTGTGCAAATCCGCGTGTGAACAATCCCGACCGTGTTTGTTTACCCCAGCTCGGCTCCTTAGAACAAACCCTGATCAGGATCCTGTTTGCCAGAGATCCTCGCGGTCCTCGCGGTTCCCAGAGTCCGCGCGATTCGAGTTAGTGAAATTTTCTTTCGATGCCGTCGCTGTCGACCGCTCGTGCAGCGTCAAAGACCGTTTTCAACTAAAGGGCAAGATAGGTTTCCAAAAGGTCGCGCATCTCACCGACGTCAATACGCCCCTGCGCGAATGCGGCATCGGCGGTTTCTAGCGCGTCGTAGTAAG
>JAYWHS010000770.1:0-9528 GCA_043777635.1 Kofleriaceae bacterium
AGCATTGTTGGTCGATGGAAGTGATACGGGTGACTGGCCATCAAGGTGCATGCTGGCGTGGCGATGCGCCAACTCGGTAAGCCCGGCATCGCCCAATGACAGCGCACGTTCAACCACGTTGCGTAACTCGCGCACATTGCCGGGCCAGGTGTGGTTGGCCAAGATGTCGAGCAAGCTCGGCGATGGCGTGAATTCGCCGCGGCCCATTTGGTTAGCGAAGAATGCTGCCAATGCTGGGACATCCGATATCCGCTCACGGAGCGGCGGAATTACCGATTGCACTACCGCTAGCCGGTAGTACAAGTCTTCGCGAAACGTGCCGTCTTTAATCATCTGGCGCAAATCGCGATGGGTCGCAGCGATGACTCGGATATCAACGTCAATGGCTTCGGTTGCTCCAACGCGGCGGACTTGGCGACGATCGAGCACGCGCAGCAATTGTGGCTGCAAGTCGATCGCTAGTTCACCGATTTCGTCGAGGAACAGCGTGCCACCATCGGCGGCTGCAATCAGGCCCTGCTTGTCACTATGAGCACCAGTAAACGAACCCTTAACGTGGCCAAACAATTCGCTAGCGATCAGTTCGTGCGGAATGGACCCGCAGTCGACGACCACAAATGGTTTGTTGGCGCGCGGTGACGCTTTGTGAATTGCATCGGCAAAGGCTTCTTTGCCGGTACCCGTTTCACCTTGCAACATAATCGTTACATCGGTGCGCGAAACTTTGGCGAGCAGCGCAAACAGTTTTGCCATCGCTGGCGCGCGGCCCAACACATTACCAAACCGGTCACTCGGCCAAGCCCCAAGCTCGATGGCACTCGCCAACGGCTCAATGTCCATTTCGGTATGTTTACCGACGCGGATGCGAGTAGCGCCTGTGATCAATACTTGGCCAATACGCACGCCGGCATGTTTGGTGCCGTTGGTAGTATCGAGGTCGCGCACTTCAATGCCGTCACGTTTCACTCGAATCTCGAGGTGATAACGCGACACCGTGGCATCAGTGAGCACGAAGTTGTTATCACTGTGGGTGCCAACCAGCGTGGTGCCACTATCGAGCGTGAATTGTTTGCCTTGGTCAGCACCAGACACGACGTTCAATCGGAAGATACGCTCCACCAGCTGCCCGCTGGCGGCATCGGTGTACATTTGGGTATGAACGGGGTTTTCCACGAGCGGTCTTTCGCGACTACGATGGCAGCGTAACGACAGGCTTACCGCCCGTAGTGCTTGGAGGCGGAATTGCAGGCTCTGGTGCCAGCAACGTAGGTGCTGCGCCAAGGGCCACGCCTAGGGCGTCATCGACTTTCTTCATGAAGCGAATGTCGAGGTCGGCCCGCACTTCGGCTGGGATTTCTTCCGCGTCTTTGCGATTGCGTTCCGGCATAAAGACGATCTTGATGCCAGCGCGATGCGCGGCCAGCACTTTTTCTTTAATGCCGCCGACCGGCAGGGCATTGCCTCGCAGATCGACTTCACCGGTGATTGCCACATCGTGGCGAATCGGCCGTTTGGAAAAGGCCGAAACCACAGCACACGTCAGTGCGACGCCCGCCGACGGACCATCTTTTTTGATTGCACCTTGTGGCAAGTGAATATGGATATCGGAGTTCAGCACTTTGTCGTGGTCGATGCCGAGCCGGGCTGCATTGGAACGCATCCACGACACTGCGGCTTGCGCGCTTTCTTTCATGACATCGCCCATTTGACCGGTCAACTTTAGGTCGCCTTTGCCAGGGTACACCCGGGTTTCGATGAACATGATGTCGCCACCAACCGGCGTCCACGCCAAGCCGGTAATCACGCCAACTTCCGGCGAACGCTCGGCATCGTCGGCAACGAATTTCACCGGCCCAAGGGCCGTCGCGACGTCGGCTTTATCGATGCGAATCGCTTCGGCGCCTTCTGCAATGCGCACGGCTGCGTTACGGCACAAGGCCGCGAGTTCACGCTCTAAATTCCGCACACCGGCTTCACGGGTGTAACTTTGGATGACTTCTTTTATCGCTGCGTCTTCGATAACTAACTTGTCGTTTTCCAAACCGTGTTCCGAGGTTTGTTTTGGCACCAAGTGTTTTTTTGCAATCTGAAGTTTTTCCAACGCGGTGTAACCAGATAACTCAACCATCTCCATCCGGTCGAGCAGCGGCTGGGAAATGGTGTCGAGATTGTTAGCGGTACAGATGAACATCACCTTCGACAAGTCGACCGGCAGTTCAATGTAGTGATCGACGAAGTCTTTGTTTTGCTCTGGATCGAGCACTTCGAGCATCGCTGCCGATGGATCGCCGCGCATGTCCGACGCCAGCTTGTCGATTTCATCGAGAACGAATACCGGGTTCATGCTGCCGGCTTTTTTCAAGCCCGCAATAATCCGGCCTGGCAGCGCGCCGATGTAGGTTCGGCGGTGACCGCGAACTTCAGCTTCGTCACGCACGCCACCGAGTGAAATACGCACGTATTTACGACCCAATGACGACGCAATCGAGCGACCGAGCGAGGTTTTCCCCACGCCTGGTGGGCCTGCCAACAGCAAAATCGGCCCGTGTTTGTCCGGTGCCAGTTTGCGCACCGCGAGGAATTCGAGGATGCGCTTTTTAACTTTGTCGAGGCCGGAGTGTTCGGCTTCAAGAATGTCGCGTGCCGCCGACACATCGATTTGATCTTCGGTGGTGATGCCCCACGGCAGTTCGAGCAAATTTTCAACGTAGGTGCGGGAGATATTATATTCCGGCGACGACGACGACATTTGGCCCATGCGCGATAGCTGTTTTTTCGCGGCAGCGCGGGCTTCGTCGGGCATTTTGGAATCGTCGAGCTTCTTGCGCAGCTCGTCGACATCAGCGTTGTCGTCTTGTTCGCCAAGTTCTTCTTGAATTTGCCGCATGCGATCACGCAAGACGCGTTCGCGATGGTTGCGCGACGATTCGCCTTCGAGCTCGGCACCGATGTCGGCTTTGAGTCGAAGCACTGTGGCGCGGCGTTCGAGTGACGGTAGAATTTTTTGCAAGCGCACCATCGAATCAGTTTCGATCAGCAATGCGGTCAAGTCATCACGCTCAAGCTCGAGGTACGGCACCGCCGCGTCGACCAGCTTGTCGGGGTCGGTCATCGCGAGAATGGCTTGTTTGGCGACGTCAGGTTTGAGATCTTTCGCTTTGGCTTTGAGCGCTTCTTTAGCCGCGCCTTTGCGATCGTCATCGTCACCATCATCGTCGTCGCTGGTCTTTTTGCTTTCCTTTTTCTCCGACTTATCGCTGCTTGCTTGGGTCAATGCATCGCCGACTACCGCAGCCAGATAATCGCGTACTTTGACAGTCATGGCCGTCAATGCTTCAGGGGTTGCGCTGCTGTGTGACTGGACCGGCGTAACCGACGCAACCAAAAATGGATCACTGGAGACCAACGCGTCGACACGGACGCGGTCCATGAAGCGCATGACGGCGGTAAACCGCCCAGGCGAGTGTTTCACGACTTGTACAATTTCAGCGCGGACACCGATTTCGTGCAGGTCGCGCTGGCTTGGTTCACGTACCGCTGGATTTTTCTGCGGCACGATAACAATCAAATTGTCATCGCGGGTTGCAGCTTCAATGGCGCGAACCGAGGCTTCACGGCCAATTTCTAGCGGCCCAACATGGCCGGGCAGTTGCACTTCGGTGCGAAGTGGAAGAACAGGATATTGCCCAGCGGTTTCGGTGTGTTTTGTCATAGCGTTTTTTGCTTCTGGTGTCTGAGACTTGAGGTGATATCAAGTCGCCGTATCACCGGATAATGGACCGGATAACATTGTGCCCATAAGCGGCGCAAGTGCCGAGAGACTACGACGTTTTTACTCGCTGCGCCCGGCTTTTGCGCGCTGACTTGCAAGCCGCAAAGCCAATTGCGTGACCAGCTGCGCACCTTCGTCATCGGTGACACTTGGCACGTCAATTTGCACGGTAACGTAGTGATCTCCGACGTTGCCGCCACGCCCGATAATCCCTTTGCCTCGGAGCCGCATTTTGCGACCGCTCGACGTGCCAGGTGGGATTTTGAGCTCGCCTTTACCGTGTAGGGTCGCAATCGTGACCACGGTGCCCAACATGGCACGGTCGAATGAGATGCGTACATCGCCGTACACGTCGTTGCCTTCGACCGTAAGCTCGCTGCCATCGCTAGCGGTGGCTTTGGTGCGAAGTTCTGGCGTTGGTTCAGGTGCAGGGACCGGCCGGCGTGGCCGTTCTGTGTGTTGTTCAAAATGCACGCGCGGGCCGCGACCTGATGCCGCCGTCGGACCGCCGCGTTGGCCACCAAAGAATTGACCAAAAAGGTCGCCCATGTCGAACACCTGATTGGGATCTCCGCTGAAGCCTTGAGGCCCGCTGCCGCCCGGAAAGCCTTGTGGGCCACCTCGACCGCTGCGAATTTCATCATAGTCGCGGCGCTTTTTCTCGTCGCCCAAGACATCGTAGGCATTGCTGATGTCTTTGAAGCGCGACTCTTTGGCTTTATCGCCGCCGGTTGAGTCAGGATGAAACTGTTTGGCCAGTCTGCGATAGGCCTTTTTGATCTCGGTTGCGGTTGCCGCGGGTGCGACTCCGAGAACTTTGTAAAAGTCGGTGGCCATGGCTTACTTTCTGTATCACGCCGCGTGTTCGGCGGCATGGATTGTAAAGCGGATCTTCTCACCATTGCGATCCGCGACCAGCCTGGAGCCAGCGTGGATCCCGCCATCAAGCAGCAGCGAAGCCAAGGGGTCGATAACCAGGCGTTGCAATGCCCGTTTGATTGGTCGAGCCCCATAGGTTGGATCGTAACCATGCTCCGCCACCAGCGCGACGGCCTGTTCGGTTAGGGTTATCGACAGCCCACGTTCGGCCAATAGTTTTTCAAAGCGAGCGAGCTGAATGCGGATAATCGACCTCAATTCGATTTCGCTTAGTGGCTCAAAGAAGATGATTTCGTCGATGCGATTGAGGAATTCGGGTCGGAACGTCGATGCCAATTCTTTTTGTACCAAGCCTTCGATTTCAGCGCGGTTGGCATTGGGCCCGGTGTTTTGCAGGCGCAACAAATGATGCGCCCCGACATTAGACGTCATGATAATGACCGTATTTTTACAATCGATGGTGCGACCTTGGCTGTCGGTGAGGCGGCCATCGTCGAGGACTTGCAGCAGTACGCTCCAAACATCAGGATGAGCCTTCTCCATTTCGTCGAGCAAAATGACGGAATATGGCCGGCGGCGCACCGCTTCCGTGAGTTGGCCACCTTGATCGTACCCGACGTACCCCGGAGGTGCGCCGACCAGTCGCGACACGGTGTGCTTTTCTTGGTACTCGCTCATGTCGATGCGAATCATCGATTGTTCGTCATCGAATAAGAATTCCGCGAGGGCGCGAGCGAGCTCGGTTTTACCGACGCCGGTGGGGCCGAGAAACAGGAATGAACCGATTGGCCGATTGGGGTCCTTGAGGCCGGCTCGGGCCCGGCGCACCGCAGCGGCTACCGCGGCTACGGCTTCACGTTGACCGACGACGCGTGAGGCCAGGCGTTCTTCCATCGAATTGAGTCGAGCGCTTTCGCCTTCGAGCATCTTTTCCACCGGGATGCCGGTCCACTTCGCGACTACTGTGGCGATATCGTCTTCGATAACCTCTTCGCGTAGAAACGAATCACCGCGTTTCTGTTGCGCTTCAGCCTCGGCGCTGGCGCTGGCTAGCTCTTTTTCAACCGTTGGAATCGAGCCAAAGCGCAGTTCGGACGCACGGGCAAAATCGCCGCTGCGCTGGAGTCGGTCAGCTTCATTGCGCAATTGCTCAAGCGTTTCTTTTTTGCTGCGCAAATTATTGATCAACGCGCGTTCATTTTGCCATTGGGCTTTTTTGCCGGCAGCTTGTTCGCGCAGTTCGGCTATTTCGCGCTGCACAATCGGCAGGCGTTCCTTAGCTCGTCGATCATCTTCGCGCTCCAGTGCGGCGCGTTCGACTTCGAGTGTCACGATGCGTCGCTCCAGGTTGTCGATCGGGGTCGGGATACTCTCGATTTCCATTTTCAGTCGCGACGCAGCTTCATCGATCAAGTCGATAGCTTTATCGGGCAATTGCCGGGCAGGGATGTAGCGATGCGACAGTTTTGCAGCGGCAATCAACGCGGCATCACGGATACGAATGCCGTGGTGGATTTCGTATTTCTCTTTGAGGCCTCGCAAAATCGCAATGGTGTCGTCAACCGACGGCTCTTCAATCATCACCGGTTGAAAGCGGCGCTCAAGCGCTTTGTCTTTTTCAATGTGTTTGCGGTACTCATCTAAGGTGGTCGCGCCGATACAGCGCAAGTCACCGCGGGCGAGGGCAGGTTTGAGCAAGTTGGCGGCGTCGTTGCCGCCCTCGGCTGCGCCAGCACCCACGAGCGTATGTAACTCGTCGATGAACATGATGACGTGGCCTTCGGCTGCGGTGACTTCTTTGAGCACAGCTTTGAGCCGCTCTTCAAACTCACCGCGATATTTTGCACCTGCGATCAGCGCACCCAGGTCGAGCGATACAATGCGCCGATTGCGCAGCGACTCGGGTACATCGCCAAGCGCCACCCGTTGCGCGATGCCTTCGACAACCGCAGTTTTGCCGACGCCAGCTTCGCCAACCAGCACAGGATTGTTTTTGCTTCGGCGCGACAGAATTTGAATGGTGCGACGGATTTCTTCGTCGCGGCCAATAACCGGATCGAGTTTACCGCTGCGCGCCAGCGCGGTGAGGTCGCGGGTGTAGCGCTCCAGCGCTTCGTATTTGGCTTCAGGGTCATTGTCGGTGATGCGCTGGTTGCCGCGCACAGCGACGAGAGCTTCGAGCAAGCGCTGCTTGTCGACGCCAAAACTTTTCAGGATTTCGCGTGGGCCGTTGCCGCGATCGGTCGAGGCAGCCAACGCGAGCATGAAATGCTCGGTTGACACGAACTCGTCTTTCATGTTGCCAGCTTCGGTCGCCGCCGCTTCCCAGATCGTCTTGAGGGCGCGTGACGCGTCGACATCAATGCCAGCGCCGTGAATCTTGGAAAACCCGGCGAAACGTTTGTCGAGTTCGGTGAGCACGGCGCGCGGGTCGGCACCGATGCGGGTTACTAGCCGCGCGCCAACGCCGGCTTCTTGCTCCAACAATGCAAGGAGCAGGTGCTCGGGCATAATTTCCGCATGATGCCGCGCAATGGCCGCGTCACGAGCAGCGGCAAGGGCTTCTTGGGCTTTTACTGTAAGTTTGTCATGTCGCATGGCCCGGCAAACGTAACTACGGTTACAGTCTGCGCAAGGGCCAGCAGGTAATCACATGCTCGACGGCGGCGCGTCATCGCGCCACACCTTGGCGATCGCGTCGTGAACCGCTGGGTTCGTGGAGTTTGCAGCGATGCTAGCTAAGTCGGCCTTATTCGCTCGGGCGATCACGGCTAACCCACCGACCGCCGCCGTCAAGTCTGTAACTTTGGTAGCGTCAGCCAACTCGCCCAACGCAGTGGCAATGCACAACGATAGGCCGTCCCCAAACTCGCCAAAAAGTGACTCGACGAGGTGGTGGTGGGCCGGGTCGGCGCACAGCGCCGCGACGATGCGGCCGGCGGCATGGCAATCAATGACCGACTTGGAGCCAAACAGCGCGTGTTGTTGGGCCAGCTCAAGCGCAACATCGGAAAACTCGCGCAATTCAGCGTTGCGCCAAAACGTATCGAGCAAACGCCGCAGCGTTGGTACGTGATTTGGGATCAAGTCGATGGCGCGTAAAAATACGTCGTCGGCGCGGTCAGGGTCATCAAGATTGTCGGACAGCAAGACGCCGAGTGCGTACAGCCGTTCGGCGCGTGCGGTGTGGGATTCCGACAGTGGCACAAGCTGATATTGATATCGCGCGGCTGCTGGCCAGTTCTCGGTTTCGCGATGCAACTCAACCAGCGCTTCGATGGCCGGCACATGATGCGGTTGATCGCGAAGTGCGCGTTCGAGTTGAGCGATTGCGGCGTCGCGATCGCCCATGGCGCGATGTAGTTCGACCATCGTGGTGGCAATCGCAAAGGGCGCCTGGGTGTCATCGAGTGGCACCAGCGCCAATACCGAACGTGCGGCGGCCAACGCGGTTGGGTAGTCGCCAGCGCGGGTCGCTAGTTCCTGCACACGCATCCACAGATCGCGGCGATTTGGCGCAGCGGTGGCGGCCGTGGACGCAAACTTGAGGGCTTCGCTGTCCGGCCCGATGCTGCTGCTACCCAGATTTTCGGCGATGACCGAGCGACGCCACGCTAGTTCTTCGGGCGGCAGCATCGATTGGTCGTGATCGAGATCGCGGTAAATAAAATCAGCAGTTGCGTAGTCACCGACGCGAAAGGCTAATGATGCCCGGGCGTCGAGTGCGAAGACGTGGTCCGGGCTTGCAATGAGCGCTTGATCGTAGGCGCGAGCTGCATCATCGAGCCCGTTGTGTGACTCTGCACAATGCGCAGCGTCGAGCCAAATCATGGTGCGCTCTTGCATGTCCTCGCACTGGTCGGCACGTTTTTTAGTTAGCACGAACAACCCTTCAAGATCGGCGCGATCACGCCGGTCGCTGGCCAATACGCGAAATGCCGCGGCGTTGCCGGGTTGTTGCCGCCACAGCATTTCGGCAGCGTCGATTTGCGCGCCGCGATCCTGGCTTTGCTCGGCCGATAATAATGCGTGTTCAAATTCGCTGGCGGCAGCGACGGTGGATGGGCTACTGGCGTTGCCATCAAGCGCTTGCGCCTGACCTTCATTGCGCTGTGCACTCAAGGCATCGCTAAGATGTTCGCGAAACACTTGAGCTAACAACCGGTGCAATGCAGCTCGTGCTGGCGGCGCTTCGGTGCCAGCAATTTCACGATAAAGCAAAGACGCAACAAAACTCCAGCTGCCACGGGCCGCCGCATATTCGCGTAGGCGTCGTGCGGTCACCAGATTTTGCGGATCGCAGGCGTGCGCTTCTTTGAGGCAACGAAAAACTTCGGCTTCGCGGTGCAGCTCTTGATACAGATCGGCGCGGCGTAACCATAGCGGTGAACGTTGGGTCGGCTCGGCGGTAGACGCAATTTGCCGGCCCAAGGCAAAGGAGGCCGCAGTGAAATCCCCGGTGCGACGATATAATTGCTCCAACAGGGGCAACGCTGCGTGCTCAATGGTTGGCGGATTAGCAGCGCGTTCGGCAAACACAATCGCATCGACCCACTGCTCGCGGGCTGCAAATTCACGGGCGCGTTGTAGATCTGCTGATTCGGATGAATTGCTTTCGGCTAACACTCTGACGCCACGAGCCGGCGTGGCCCGGCCGGGCACTGGTAGCAATGGGGCTAGTGCCGGAATAGGGGTTGGGGTGGGCGTCGGAATAGCTACTGGCGGCGGATCAAATGCAATCGGGATTTCGTAGGGCAGGGTTTCATCGTGGTTGGTACCAGCTACTGCCGGCACGGCGGCGATGGCATCGGCTGGCATGGCGACGATGGGCAGGCCCGGCGATGAGTAGTCTTGCATCTGTTGCAAAATACTTTTGC
>JAYWHS010000771.1:0-2789 GCA_043777635.1 Kofleriaceae bacterium
GGTTTGCTCAACCACGATGCCACTGCCGGTCGAGATCACAAACATCGCGCCCGGCGGAATCGCATGTTCACCGCCGATAGAATCACGGATCATCAAGCCGGTTTCGGAATCTTCAAAAACATAGTTAAGCAACATGGTGCCAGCGTGAGGAGTTGGTGCAACAGCTGCTTCTTCGATCCAAAACTCTTCCACCCGCAAAAACGGATCGAGCACGCCAGCGCCGGTGGTTAGCTTGCGCGATCTATGGCCAAACCCTTCGCTGTTTTCGTGCAGCATCGCGGACCGATCGACCGAACGAGTTTGCGTGGTTTCATCTAAGTCCAACGGCAAATCATCGTCGATCGCATCAGCTAACTCGATGGCTGAACCATCAACCACAGTATTTGGCGCATCATCGGGGCTCATGGCGCTAGCTTACCTCGGGACGGCGCAACGACAAAACTGCACGGACGGTAACTGCACCGACCACGACGATGCCGCCGACCAACGCCCAAGGGCTGGGCCGCAACCCAAAAAATAGCATCACCCACACCGGTGATAAAATCGGCTCGACGATGGGTACCAACAGCCCTTCGAGGGCAGTGACCCGGCGAATCGCCCAACCGTAACAAAGGTACGCCGCGCTTTGCTGCACCAGGCCCAACGCCAACAACGCTAGCCAACCGGTGGCGTCGGGCGCAGCATGTAAAAAGCAAAATGGCGCGCCGATGACTGCGCCGATTGCATTACCCATGATAATGGCCCGCAGCGGATTGCGGCGGCCGGCCGGCGCGGCTACCTCGCGCGTCGAGATCAAGCGCATCAGCATAATGTTGAGTGCAAATGCGACGCCAGCGAGCAGCGCAACCGCATTGCCCACCATATGCGCAAACTGCAACTGGTCGAAGAAAAATAACGTAATGCCTGCGAGCACAACTACGATGGTGAACCAATCAGCGCGTGTGGCACGCTCGTTAAGAATCCATGCGCCCAACAGCGCAACCCAAACCGGCGCCGAATACTGAATCAAAATCGCATTGGCTGGCGTCGTGAGTTTGTTCGCTGCGATGAACAAACCGGTAGTCGCTGCATGCGTTACCGCCACCCCCCACTCGGCCCGGGACAATCCGCGTAGGCTGGGCCGGGTGATCGCGTATAATGCCAGGCCCGAAATCGCACAGCGCACCGACCAAATCGCAAGCGGATGCCAACTGACAAATTTGATCAGCACACCACCAGTGCTCCAAAATCCGCCGCACAGCGCCAACAACAATAACGCGCGCGAACGCTCGGCGCGGGAGATCAACATAAGCCGCGATCATACGGTGGCGGTCGACTCATTTGCCAGGTAGCCCGGCGCAAACTGTCGATAACCGTGCTGGCACCCGGGAAAATTCCCGTTGCACCAACAATGGTAGGCCCAACGAAGGCGCAGCCTAGCGAGGCGGCCTGGCGCCAAGGTCACCCCACAAACAACTGTTACCTGCGCAAAACTTTGTGCTAGTTTCGGCGCGTGAAAATGCGAAATTTGTTTTTGGCTTTGGCTATAGCTTCAACGTTGGGTGCCTGCAAAGAAAAGACTCCGGCTGCCAGTACCGGCTCGGGGTCATCGACCGTGGCAACTCCGCCACCATCCGGTTCGGGCAGCGCAGAACCCGCCGCTACCACGCGCACCCCAGGGACCAAATTGTCGGCCTCCGAGTTGGTTGAGATTTCGCGCATCAAATTTGATGGATTCCGAAATTCTTCGATCGCAGTAACTGCCGATAAAGCGCAGTTGCGCCAGTACCGCGATCGCCAAGGCAACCAGGTTGCGATTTTTGCCACCGTCACGGTAAATCCTTGCCTCGATTGCACACCGATGGAACTGCCGAAGTGGGAGGCCAAAGCCGATGCCCTCAAGGCCATTACCCTCGATGCCGAAATTCGCGACAAGTCGATCTACCAGTTGGGCGAAGCAACCATCGCAGGCAAAAAGCTGATTTCCGGCTACCAACTCGGCCAGGTTGGCATGACCTATACCCACGCTGCTGAGCTTTGGTTCAACGACGGCGTCAATGAAATCTGGGTCATCGTGCAATATGGCGATAACCCAACCAAAGACGCGGAGACTATGGCCCAGTTGTTCTCGCGCGAACGCCTGCAAGACATCGCAGCGATGATGATGGGTGAATACCTCAAAAAGATGTAACGGATCGCCTGGGTTTCCCCGGTAGCCACGGACGAGCGATTCGTCAAGCCATTGCTTTTCTCTTTGTTGTGCTTACGTAGAGCAACAACCAAACGCGCTGACACTTCCGTCACGCCGATAGAAAAAGCAAAGGAGCATTTGTATGTCGCAACTCACCCGTCGTTTTGTCCAAGACCCTTTTTCGATGGCTCAAGATCTGTTCGGCTGGGATGCCGTCGCTCGCAATAGCCGCCCCGCAGCGTGGACGCCAGCCTTTGAAGTCAAAGAAACCAAAGAGGCATTCATTGTGCGCGCCGATTTACCCGGTGTGCAAGAGGCAGATCTTGAGGTTTCACTTCATCACAATGTGCTGAGCGTGAGCGCGACCCGTCACGAAGAGCAAACCAAAGAAGGCGAGCTGTTCAGCGTTTATGAGCGTCAGTTCGGTTCGGTTACTCGACGCTTTGGCCTACCGGAAAACGCCGACGCCGAAAAGATCGAAGCCAAACTCAGCAACGGCGTTTTGATGCTCACGGTCGCTAAAAAAATCGCTGCGCAACCGCGCAAGATTTCGCTCAATAAAGCCTAAGCGCTAGCGCCGCCGCATCGACGGTGCGAAGCTGCTGTGCATGAGCAACGC
>JAYWHS010000772.1:0-9514 GCA_043777635.1 Kofleriaceae bacterium
CGATCAAGCCGCAGCGAACTAACCGAAACCTCTATCACCAACAGCGTGCGACTTGGATGCGGCGAAGTTAACGAGCCGGTGGCTTCCACGATCATAATATCGGGCTCCGGCATTGATGTGTCGTCGGCGGAAAACGGTAATTGCGGCCGCACCTCAAAGCGCGGATACACCATGCTGACCAGAACATTATTGAGCCGCGCCACCACATTGGCGTGATACGGGCCTTGCGGGCTCATACGCACCAACGTGCCGCGCAGCAGTTCAATTTTTTCGTCGCCAAACACACCAAGCTCGGCCAAATGCTCGTATTCAACTCGGCGTAGCGGCCGCACCCCGGCATCGGCCACGGTGGCCGCAACATTCGCGTACATCGTTGATTCTGGCGCCATCGTGATTTGCATTGTACCCACACCTTGGCCTTCGATGTTGCGTAAAACGTGCCAGGCCATCGCTGATGCTAACCCGTCTAAATTGCAGTACGACGCGCTACCGCACTGTCCGGACTTGGCCGGCATCCGGCCAAGTCGTCCGATATTGTCCGAAATCCGGACATCGTACACCTCACCCGCCCGCGCAGCGGACATCGCATCACCTCACCCGCCGCACGGCAATACATCGCCACCTCACCCGCGCGCGCAGCGCGACTGTTCTGGATCGGCTGAGCACTCCGACATTGGCCGAATATGCCGAGTCCGGAGCAAGCACAGCGAGAACGCGATTGATGACGTCGGTGGCCGTGTCTGCCGCAGCCTTTGTTCGTAGCCGCGCAAATCGACTCGCGTATTTCACTGCGAGCTCGGCGCGCGCTTTGGCATCACGTTGCTCGGGCGGCTTAGCCGCTTCCATTTCCGCTACACGTTCAAGGATTTCTGACTCGATCCGTCGACGCCAACGGTCGCGAAGTGACGTTTGGGTAGCGCCTCACGTCACTACCGCGGAGTGCAAACGCCACCGCCAGTCTCAAGCCCAACGCAAACATCCCCCGGTCGGTCGCAGCTCCCAAATATAGGGACGCAAAAGACCCGACAGCGGAAATCATCTGAACATAATAGTGCCCCGGCGCAACTTTGACTAGTTAGGCAAACTTCGCCTTCATCTGCCAACTGCGGCGACTTGCAAACATTCTGCTCACAGGTTTCGCTGCCTTCGCAGTCATTGTCATTTGCGCATTCAAAGCAAGTTCCGTTGGCACCAGCATCAATGTCACAAATCGGTTTTGCAGTTGGACAGTCGCGGTTGCCGGAGCAGCCGGCAACGCAATCATTCTGTGAGCAGATCGAACCCAGTTGGCAATTGGCGGTGGATAGGCACTGCACACAAGCATGCGTTCCGGTGTCACAAAACTGCCCTGGGCAATCTGAGTTTCGGTTGCAGCTCGTCACACACGCGTTGTTCTCACATGCTTCGGTAGCGCGGCAATCGCGGTCTTCGGCGCATGCAACGCAAGTCCCAGGTGTTGATGCGGTCGCGCCAATGCAGTGTGCCGCTGCAGGCTTGCAATCACGATCTCCAAAGCAGCCGCTGGCGCAACTCTGCTCAGGAGAACAAACCTCCCCTAGTTGACACTGCGAACTCGCCAGACATTCTACGCAGCGATTCGTTGTTAGATCGCAACGCTGACTACCGCAGTCGCTGTCACTGTTACATTTTGCAATACAACTTCCAGATTCACAAGATTCGCCCCTTTTGCACTCAGAATCCGTGAGACATGTAACGCAACTTCCATTGTCGCCCAGGTCGAGTTGGCACTGTGGCGTTGTAGCGGGACAGTCGCGACTGCTGCGGCAACCGCTTTCACAGATATCGCTGACGCAAAGGTTGCCCAATCCACATTCACTATCTCGTGCGCAAGCGGCGCCGCCAAGCGCAGCTTTGTCATCACTGCAATTTACAAATGCCAACAGTCCGAACGTGAATATGCAGTTAACTATTAGTTTTATCATGACAATTTTCCTACGGTGCTTGGTGGCCGGCACTTGACCACAGAGGTAGAACGCAGGTTGAATCGCCAAGTCGCAGCTTATTTGGGTGCCGCCATGTTTTGTTGTTCTCGCCGATGATCCGTCTTTATTTTCGGTCCTCGCATCATTGTTGTGTTCGTAACGGAGATTCTCCTGAACTCAAAACGGAGTTCGGAGCTGCGGAGTTCGGAGCTGCGGAGTTCAGAGCTGCGGAGTTCAGAGCTGCGGTAGTAACAATGTCTCTGAGCTAGCGCTGACGCCACGCGACGATGCCGGTAAGTGCGGATAGTAGCAGCAGCACTGCCGCACCAGTGGTGACGAATGGCCTCCGAGAGTTGGCTGACATTTTCCATGAGCAAAACTTGTACATTTGTGGTGATGGGGCGCTGTCGACAACGACAAGTGCGGCCCCGCTCCGAGCGTTCGCACCTTCGCTCCATGTTTGGGCCCACATAACATCAGCAATTTGTTGTGCGTTGCTTCGGGTCGCGCTGAGATCTGAGCTGGCAGTGGTGTGGACCCTCACAACGGGTTGATTTGCGGCGGATCCGATGATGTGAACATTGGTGACACCGTCGAGATTTTGGATCCCAGCAATAGTGTTAGCGATCCGAGGATCTGCCGACGGTGGCGCCACCGCCTCGGTCGCATCTGCCAAGGCAGGCAAAACCGACTCTGACAATTCAGTTGCGCCCCATCGTCGTCGCTCGCGTATGCGCTGGGCTTGCCTGCTCCGTCGCGTCTTTGCCTGCGACGTTTTGCGCTGTGCTTGCGGCCGAGCGAAAAAACATCGACGTGCTGTCACGCGACGGCCGCCGTCGGCCTCAAGACTGAGACGACCTACAAAATCTCGCTGCGATACTACCAAATCCTAACTTATCGATGCATCAGCGCAATCGATCTGTTCGAACAGCGCGGCTTTCATCGCAAGCGTGATTTGCGAGACTCGCTAGCGGAACTACTGCAAGATTTCATGATGGATTTATCCTCGCTGGACTGAACTACCTCATTGCTCGCGTGCGGTAGTATTCGAATCGGTGTGACAATGCGCGCTCACTTTCTATTACAGCGGACTGGGCTTGGACGTCGCAGCCTGCTAAGTTCCGAGGCAATGAAGGTCAAGCGGTTCAAGCTGGATGCCGCCCAAATCCGCCGCGTTGCACCCGATCATGGCGGTTGCATGGCTTCCGACCGTATCACCGTCGGTGGTGAGCTAGTGCGCTACATGGTGCGCGAGGCGCCGATGGATCCGCAGCTCGGCGGCTGGATGTTCATGGCCGGGACGGAGACCGACGACGAAATCGCGGATCCTGACTGCGTCGAGATCTACGACGTCAATACCATCGCGAACTATGACCCGGACATCATCCCGTTCCTGGGCGCGCCGGTCGGCTCGGCCTTTGAGCGGCGCAACAACGTGGGTCCGCTCGTGCCTTGCGAGCAGTGACGCGCAGCTCGGTGGCCCGAAGCAGGAGATTCAAATGCGAAATCCGCTAGGCCACGTTCATGGACATTTGAGAGCACCGCATCGATCGGGTTACTGCGAAGTAGTTGCCAACACTTCGCTCACTGGGCGAAATTGCTATCCTGACATTCGCAAGCGAGCAACGATCAGCTTCACAGCATCGATAGCTGAATGGATCAGCTAATCCGAACGCCTAGCCAACAACGAACGAGGTTCCACATGTCAAATGTACTTGCGCTGGACGACAGGAATTACCCAAGCGCCCCCCAACAGCCTTGGAGTAGCACCATCGAGGCAATTGCAGCAGACGGCACTGTTCGCGTGAGGATACCGGATGGCCGCGCGACGGCCTTTGATTTCGCTGTGGACCGCAAGAAGAGAAAGCGTGACGATGACGAGGCGGAAAACAAGTTGCACCAGCCTCCGAAAGTTCAACCGAAGAAAGCCAAGAAATGAGCTACTTCCTTCTTGAGCAGGATCTGCGCATTCCGGCCATCGCTACGGTTGGTGGCGTGCCAGAAAGCATTGAGCCATTGGACTGGATGCGAGGAAAGAAGATGCCGGCCCCTGTCGCAACCCTCCGGTTGCCGCTTTCCAGCGCAAGCGGTGACGTTCGTACCGACATCATGGGCTCGTTGTTGACGTTGTTCTCTGATGAACTCAAAGACGCAATGATCCAGTTTGGGGTCGACCACATAGACTATTTCTCCGTCGAACTGGAAGATCAGGCGACGCATGAAGTCGAGTCGGGATACTGGCTCGCCAATATCGTAGGGATTGTCGAGTGCGTCGACGCTGCCCGCAGCATCATCGTCCCCCGTCCCTCGGGCGCCAAAGGTCGACTCGAGTCGTTTTACGTCGACTCTGAACGCGCCCATGGTTTGAGCATCTTTCGGCTGGCGGAACAGCCCACCTTACTTGTTATCAAGAAAGAGCTCAGAGAGTTTTTGGAGTCGTTGCCGCTGAGCGGCGTCCGAATGCGCCATACCAGTGTGTACGACGGATTCTGAGGTGATGCTGTGCGTGCACTGCCGAACGAACCTCGTCCAAAACGCGCACGGCACTTTCGATCCACATAGAAAAATTGACATGAAATGTACTTTGGCGACGGCAAAGATCGCCAACGTCGCCGCGGGCGAATTCCCGGCGACAAGAGGTCCGGCTGATCACGGCCCCGTCATCGGACGCGTGAGCGCTGCGACCGAAGGGTTTCTCGAAGTGGCTTGCGAAGCACAAACCTCATCCCACCCGGCTAATTCTGCTAGTCCGCCATGATGCTCACTCGCTGCTCCGTAGATTTTTACGTTTGGATGTCCTAGGCTTAGACTTCGACCGATGAGTGAACGTCTGCCAACCTCGAAGCCATCGCAGAACCGCATGGCGCATCGCACGCTTGGTGGCGCACTGGACGCGCTGATCCGCGGCGTGCGGGCGGATCTCGTGCTCGCGGAGGGCATGGCGAGCCGCGTCGCGTCGCTGTGGCGGGACGAGGGCCTGTCGCCGCTCGTCTTCGAGCCCACGGTGCTTCGCATCGCGGGCGACGAAGGGCTCTGCGCATCACGTGACCACGGTCGCTGGATCCTCCCGGCGTTCATGGCAGGACTCCGGGAGGTGCGGGCTCGCGGCGCGATCGCGCCCGATAACCTGCGGCGGCTGGCCGCTCGACTCGCGGCCCTCGATCCGAGCGCCACCTCGATCGCGGAGTTCCAGGAGTGGTTGTGGGCCGATGGTGCCGAAGGCTTCGACGTCAAGCTCGAGCTCAGCTTCGTCGAGATGCTCGCAGCGCGAGGCCAGTCGTCGGATGGCACCCGCGTGGGGTTCGCGGCTGTCCGCGCGGAGACGCTGTTCTCGGTCGACGGCGACGCGGTGTCGATGACGGCGGCCGACCTCGACCTCGCAGCGCTCCGGCCCGAGATGCAGATCTCCCTCGACGCCTACGCCGGTGCGGTCGCTGCGCGCGACCTCGAGGTCTCCGGGTCGACGCTGCGCGCGCTCGGCGGTGCGTGTGACGATGCGAGCGCGTGGGCTGTCGCCGAGGTCACCGCGATCATCGAGCTTCCCGCCGCTCGTAGCGCCGTTCCGCCTCAACGCGTCGCGGGCCGGCTACGGACGCTCGTCGCGAGCCGTTGCGACGCGCGGACGTTCGGGCTGCTCGGCATGCTGACCCAAACCGATGATCCGTACGTCCGGGCCGTGCTCGGTGCGCTCGAGACCCAGTCGGCCGGGCGCGACATCGCCCGCGGCACCGTGCTCGACGATCCCTCCGTACGCGCTGCTCTCGTCGCGGTACTCGGCCGCCTGCCGGCCGGCATCGCAGTCGAGATCGTGGAAGGTCTGCTCGACCGTGTCGCGGAAACCGATCGCGCCGTCGCGACTCTCGCGGACGTCTGGCTGGCGCTCGGTGCGCCCGAGTTCGGTGAGCTCGCCAACCGCGCCATCACGAGCATCGCCGAGACCGCGTTTCGCGCTCGTACGGGCACCGCGCTGGCAAGAGTCGCGGTTCGTGCCGGAGCCGGTTCGGGCGAGGTCGCCCAGCTCGCTGAGCGCCTCCCCGAAGCCGCAGCGATGACGTTCTTGCTCGGTATGCCCGCGACACTGAGTTCCCTCGCGAGCGACGCGATTGACCGCGTGATCGCATCGGCGACCGATCTCGACGCGGTGGTTCGCCTGGTCGCGCACGTGCCGTCGCCCGCCCGTGCCACCGCGGTGCTCGCGAGGCTTGCCAAGGACCGTGGCGCGCAGTGGCAGTTCGCAACCGTCGCCGTGCTGCTGCGGACGGCGCTCGCCAACGGTGCGGGCCCCGCCGTGGTCGGGCTCGCGCGCAATCGGCGGGTACCCGACGCGATGCGCCTGACGACCCTCGATGCGCTTGCGGACGATCCGGCGCTCCAGCTCGCCGCGGCGCGGTGGACACCAGCGGCCTTGCTCGACTCGTCGGAGGTCAGGCACGCGGCGGCAGCGATCCGAGCACGACACAGGAATCGATCGTGAGCTCCGAGACCGCCACGACGACTGCGGTGGTCGACGAGCTGTTCCGATGGATCCGGACGCACGCGACGCACGGGACCCGGCATCCGCTCGCGGACGCCGCCGGCGCTGCGTTGAGCGCCGCCGTCTCGGCCTCGCGTCCACCGTTCGCGCTCCAGTTCGTGCTGGGTGCGGTGTTCCGCGATCGCAAGCTGGTCCCGATGGATGTCGAGAGCTACGAGCGCGCGGTCGTCGTGGGGGCCGCGCTCGGGCGGGCGGGTATCGAAGAGATCGCGTTCGACGCGGCACCAGCGCCAGCGGCCATCGCGCCCCTGGGCGCGCTCCTGGGACGCGCCAATGTCGGCCAGGTAGTCGGACTCGACGAGCTAAAAATCGCCGACGTCCGCTGGCGCTCGGTCCCGGACGCGTTTCGCGGTGGCGACGCTGAGCAGGTCGATCCCGAGGTCGCCGCGACCGTCAACGTGACCCTGGCGCTCGCGGACGCCGAGCGGCTGCCGTCTGGCTCAACCCAGTGGCCGTGGAGCGCCGGTGTCGCGATCGTGCGGCGACTGGAGCGCGCGCTTGCGGTTCAGACCTCCGGAACACTTCGGACGATCGAGCTCGCACCCGGCACCTGGACCCCGGCGCGACGCGTGGTCAGCGCAGCGCTGCACGTCCTACTTGTCCTCCGCGCGCTCGGATCGACCGTGTCGACGCAGCGGGCGGCTGCCCACGCGGTAATCGTCATCGGCACGTGTGGGTATGGCTCGCAAGGTGGCGTGGCGCTCGCGAACGCCGCCGCGCTGGCGCGCACGATGCTCGTCGGTGACGACGCTCGACCGCCCGGCACGCTCGAGCCGCACCACCTCCGCGTTATCTCGCTCGTGCACGGTCTCGCAGGTGATCCCGCCGGCGATCGGGGTAAGCTGGTCGTCATGCCGTTGGTCGCGCTCGCCTACGATCTTGATCGTCGTCGATGCCCACCCGGAGCACGGTTTGTCTACTCGCGACTCGACCTGCTGGCGCTTGCCGTCGCCGACGTTTCCTACGACACGAGCTGGGTGCGCGCCCTGGTCAACGCCGCCGGCGTGGTGCCGCCCGGTGCGCCGATCGCGCTCGCCGATGGTCGACACGGCATCGTCGTGGGGCCGAGGCAGGATCCGTGGCGTCCCGAGGTCCTCGTTGACGGGCGCCTGATCATACCGGACGAGCCCGTACGGTTGCTGTCGCCACGCGATCGCGGCGCGGGGCGGTCGTGAGTCTCACGCCCGGATCGCGGGTGCTCGGGCGGTACATCGTCGTCGAACGCCTGGGCGCCGGCGCGATGGGCACCGTGTACCGGGGGCGCCACGAGACCCTCGACTACGAAGTCGCGCTCAAGGTCGTCGAGATTGCCGATCACGGCGACCTCGCGAACAGGATGAGCCGCGAGGCCCGCGCGATGGCCCGGGTGCGGCATCCCAACGTCGTTGCCGTGCTCGATCTCGGGCTCACCGACGATGGCTGCCCTTGCTTCGCGATGGAGCTGGTGGACGGCGAGCCACTCAACGAGCGGCTGCGCCGTGCGTACGCGATACCGTGGACAGTAGCGGTCCGGTTCCAACGCGATCTGCTCGCCGGACTCGCCGCGATCCATCGCGTGGGCATCGTTCACCGCGACGTCAAACCCGCGAACCTGCTCGTCGGCGAGGGCGAGGTCTTAAAGGTGGCCGATTTTGGGATCGCCCAGCTGATCGGCGACAGTCAACTCACCCAAACCGGGACGACGCTCGGCACGCCGGCGTACATGGCTCCAGAACAAGCCGTGTCCAGCAGGGTCGATCACCGCGCGGATCTGTACAGCGCCGCCCTCGTGTTCTACGAGCTCGTGACCGGGACCGTCCCACAAGCGGCCGGCGGCATGATGGCGCCGATTCACCGGATGGTGCAAGGGATCCCACCCGCGATCGCGCCGCTCGGCCGACCCGCGATCCCCGCGCACATTCTCGCGACGCTCGCGCGTGCGCTCGAGGTCGATCCCGAGCACAGGTTCCAGACGGCTGACGAGCTCTCGGCAGCATTTCTCGACGACCGCGTTTCGGCGGACGGTCCGAGCTGGCCCGCGTCGCGAGCGTTCCCCGCAGTCGCCGTCGGGGCACTCGACGCCGAGCCGCTCGCGTTCGCGGACGCCGTCCGTGCCACAGGTTCGGTTGTCGACGCCATCGCCCGCGCGGCGGTTCGCCAGCAGTCGGCGGGCGTGGCGCTCGCGACTGTGCAGACGGGCGCTGCCATGCCCGCAATCGAGGGCACCGCTGAGCCGGTGACGTTGCTGGTCGTCGCGCGAATCCCGCCGTCCCGGCTCTCCGATCTCGGTGAACGGCGGTGGCTCGCGAGCGTCGCACGTGGCTCGCGCACGTTCACCGTCGCTGCGTACGCTTGGGTAGCCGTCACGCAGATCCTGTCACGCGCTGCGGCGACTGCGCGAGGCCAGGCGATCCAAGCCGAGTTGACCGCTCGGTACGCCGACAGCGTTCGTTGCGAGATCTCCATCGTCGATGAACCCGTGCCCCTCACCGCCGCCATGATGATGGGCGTGGGCGATCTACCGGCGGCTCTGGTCGACTTGATCGAACGGGTCCGCTGACGGCCCCGACGCGGCGCTGCTCCACACTCCGAACGGGGCAGCACGTACGTGAGCGAGGACTACCAGGACGCACTCCGCGAGCACGGAATCACCTGCAGCATGAGCCGCAAGCGCAACATTGTGACTCCGTCGGATCCTGACCGAGGTCGGATCGAGTACCGAGGGAATATCACCCGTTAGAACAAAACGTGTTTTACCAAAGTTGAAAAATGAGGGTGAAGGTTGTCGGTGAATGAACGATGAGGAGTTCAGGTTACGTTTTTGCGATGGCTCTTGATAAGGGCGAAATTTGTTGGCGAATAGACGGTCGGGCACCTCTGTAGGCATGCAGTTGGTGAGTTCAGGTGAATATTTTTACGAGGGCCTAGCTGGTAGGCCCCGCCATGTCAGCGTATTCCTGCTCGGCCACCAGGGCTGTTGGCGTTGGTGGCGCCTGGTGAGTGACGTCCGCAAAGCACGGAAAATTCCGTGTATCGATGAGTCTGTAGATGTCAAACG
>JAYWHS010000773.1:0-2786 GCA_043777635.1 Kofleriaceae bacterium
GCTGAGCTGAGCTGAGCTGAGCTGAGCTGAGCTGAGCTGAGCTGAGCTGAGCTGAGCTGAGCTGAGCTGAGCTGAGCTGAGCAGGGTAAGCCCAAGCAGTAATCCAATAGATTACCGTCTCTGCTTCCACGATAAAACGCAGCGAGCCAAGCGTGCAGCAGCGACTCGACCTGTACGTTTGCAATACCGGTAACGTCAGGAACCGTGGTGGTAGGTGGCGACGCTAGTGTGGGTGCCGTTTGCTATGCGCCATTGCAAGTACGTTGATCGTCTGATCATCGGTTGTGAACACCGCATAATACGGAAACACGTTTAGCCGCGCTTTGCGAACCAGGGGTAAGCCCGGCCACAACGGATAGCGCGTTGGGGTGCTGGTGATCGACTCAAGCACCACGGAAACCTCATCAAGGAATCGCGTCGCGAGTGTGGCAAAATTTCATAGTACCAATCAGCGGCGGCGGCGATTTCTGCTTCTGCCGGTGGTGAAACAAGCAATGTGCGCTTCATTTTTGCCGCAAGCGCGCATCAATGCGGGACCGAACCTCCGACCAAGGGCTACCTGCAACGGCTGAATCTTCGAGGCGCCGTTGCAACTCAATGGTCCACGCGGCCTCCCACTGTGGCGAACCCTGTTCATCGACACTGGCAAGCAACTCCGCAGCAAGTTTCAGGCGATCATCCGCAGAAAGACTCAATGCATCTTCAAATATCTTCGCTGCAGCCATGGCGTTAGCATACTGCAAATAGATGACGGTCTGCGGCAAAACTTGCATCCACCAGCGGCGGAGCCATAAAAACTGCCCGCAATGATTCACGGTATGTGTTGTTGTCGCGTAGTGGGACGAAGCTCGAAATTGCTTTTGCAATGACACGCCGACCAAGGAACATAAAGCTGCCGCCGAATTTGGCCAACGTGGTGAAGACGTTGCGTGAAAATGCTTCGAGCCGCGCCTACATAAAAGATCGCGCAGCGCCGTACCGAACACCAGTACCACTGTCGCAGCGTGAAATTTTTGTAAATCCGTTCGCAGGCATAAGCCGTGTTTGGTTTCGCCGGTAGCCCGAGCTTTTGGGTGTAGATAGTCGATGTTGTTTGTCGCCTCTTGTTTGTCGCTGCCGCATGGTAGGATCTACGCATGTCTAGTGGTCGTATTGCTGCGCGTGTAACTCCGGCCGTTGTGGCTTGGGCACGGCACAGTGCGCGCCTTGATGCGGAACTGGTGGCAGAAAAAGCTGGTATCAGCGTCACCGATTTGTTGGCGTGGGAAAATGGCACTGCTGCCCCATCGCTGGCCCAGGTCCGCAAACTTGCCACGTTGTACAAAAGGCCGTTATTGGTCTTTTACCTACCAACGCCTCCCGACGAGTTTGATGCAATGAAGGATTTTCGTCGACGGGAGCGGAACCGACCTAACTCGCCTGAACTCGTTGCTGCGTTGCGTTGGGTTAACGAGATGCGAGACGTGGCAGTGGAAGCATTTGCACTTTCGGAACAAGGCTTCCCGCCATTTTTGGTTCAGTTGAGCCTCGGGGACAATGTTGACGAAGCCGCAGCACGATTGCGTAGCGCCCTTGGTGTTACCGAGCAAGAACAAACGCGTTTTCGCGACGAGTACGCTGCGCTAGCTCGTTGGCGAGAAGCGCTTGAAGTAAATGGCGTTTTGGCAGTGCAGTTTAGCCGCGTCGATGTCGCTGAAGCGCGAGCGTTTGCCATTCATGCCAACAATGTACCGACTGTCGCTGTAAATAGTAGCGATGCTCCCACCGCGCGAATGTTTTCGCTGTTGCATGAAGTGGTGCATCTAGCGCTCGGCACATCGGCGACGTGTGATTTGCAAGAGCATTCGCACGCCGATGCTGTCGAGGTATTCTGCAATGCCGTCGCCGGTCGTGTTTTGGTGCCTACTGCAGCATTGGCGAACACGCCAGCGGTGCAGGCCCATCGAATGACCAAAGGTGTACGTTTTTCCGACCAACAGATTAGCGATGTTGCGCGACGGTTTCGCGTGAGCCGTTTAGTTGTTGTGCGGCGACTCCGCGACAATGGTTTTGTTAGTGCTGCATTCTATGCAGAAAAGCAGGCGGCGTATGCGCACGAGGTTCGACCGGTACAAGACGGTGGACCTGACTATTACACTAAAACGGTAAGCCAGCTCGGCAAAGCACTTATACGCGGCGTTATCGCCGCTTACCATGAGCGTGCATTGAGCGCGAATGAAGCAGCGGCGTATCTGCGTGTAAAAGTTGAACACTTACGTAGGCTGCACGACCAGGCTGCATGATGACCACGCGCTACAGCCTCGATACAAGTTCGCTGATTCGAGCATGGCACGAGGCATATCCAATTGATGTGGCACCTACGTTCTGGGACCATTTGCAAAAAACATTTGCTGCACAGCGCGCGATGATTAGCGAAGAAGTCCTGCGCGAGACATCAAAACGTTCAAGCGATTTGCACGCTTGGCTAAAGCAACACGGCAACGTGATCGACCTTGATGACGAGCAACAACAATGCTGTCTCACTTTATTGGCAAAGCACCCATTGATGGCGAAGAACCGAAAAGGCGCGGATGCCGCTGATCCGTGGGTCATTGCATTGGCGCAATCGACCGGTGCGACCGTGGTCTCAGAAGAGAGTCTGGTCGACAGTGAGAAGCGTCCCAAAATTCCTGGGATATGTGCTCAAGAACTATTGCCGTGCATAAATCTGCTGGCATTTATGCGGGCTAATCAGTGGCGGCTTTGAAATTAAACCTCAAAGATCGCACAGGTTGACCAAGCCTGGT
>JAYWHS010000774.1:0-9503 GCA_043777635.1 Kofleriaceae bacterium
GCCCTCGGTGTGAGCCCTGCCGACGTTGATGTTGTGGTGTTTTCACATTTACACTTTGATCATGCTGGCGGAGCGCTATCGGCGTGGCGTGCTGATGCACCGTTGAGCTTGGTATTTCCCAACGCGACCTATGTGGTAGGAGCCGACGCTTGGCAACGCGCCAAAACTCCACATGCCCGCGATCGCGCGTCTTTTATTCCGGAACTCACCACGCTGCTCGAAGCCAGCGGTCGCCTTGAATTAGTGACCGGCCACCACACCCCGGCACTGGGCCACGATGTGCGGTTTCATCGCAGCAACGGCCACACGCCAGGCTTGTTGCTTGCAGAAATCGCGATGCCTGCGGGCCCGGTGCTGTTCGCCTCCGATCTAATTCCAGGCCGGCCCTGGGTTCACGTGCCAATCACCATGGGCTACGATCGTTATCCAGAATTGATCATCGAAGAAAAATCCGCGTTACTGACCGAGCTGGAACAGCGTCATGGCCGGCTATTTTTTACTCACGACCCAACGTTTGCCATGGGCCGGATCTACCGAGACGGCAAAGACGGCCGCAGCAAATTTACCACCGTCGACGATGTCGCCGATTTGCTCGAACTAACTACCTAACAATGACGCTACCGCCAACCCGACTCGGCGGTTCACTGGTAGCCGTAAACACGATGGCACCGGTAGCACCCGCGACCACGGTGCCGGCCGCCGCCCACACCCACCACTTGCGAAACCAAGGCGTTGGCGGCTCGTACCGCATTGCTATTTCCCGGGGACGTTTTGGATCAGCCCAATTCAAGACCGTATTGCCTTTGTCGTCATACGCTTGCAAATACAGTTCGAGTGCGCCCGGCGATTTCTTATTGATGCCCGGCAACCGTAGCCGCGTGGCTTTGCCGTCCGTGATCACAAAATCTGCGGCCCGCCAATCGCTGGTGCCACGCTCGCGTACAAATAGACTGGCGCGTTTGAGAAATCCTTTGGGATCCGCAACGACCTCAACGTCGAGCGGCACATCACTACCGACCTTGAGATCGCGTGGCCAGTTGATGTCCAATGCAGCTTCGGTGCGTTCTTGAGCGCGGACCTTTTCAAACACAAACGTCGCTTTGGGCGACAGTGTGTAGCTAAGCAGGTGCCGAGGATCGAGCGCCAACAGCATATCAAACGCCGCGCTGGCGTTTTTTTCGTCTTCGACATACGCCGCAGCAATACCGCGCTGCTCCCACCACGACACGTACGATTTGTAATCGAGTGGCTTCGCCGCAGCAGCATCAAGTTCGGTTTTGACGGCCTCGACATTAAAATCGGCGAGTGCCTTTTGGCTCGCCGCTAAGCGTTGCGGCCCATCACCAGTCACCGGGCAACCTGCGGACGGGCAGCCGGCCCTCAGAGTGACCGTGCCAACGTGCTGGGCTTGACCGCCGCACCCAACGCCTAACAACAACGCAAGCGACATCGAATACCGGCCAAAACGCATGTGTAGAGTTACGGTAACACAGCCAACACCCTGACAGACGTTGCCGTAACGAACGATCTGCCCCATTGATGCGCCGACTAACCTGGGTACGGTCACCCCGGTAGTGGTGACTGCCAATCCGGCCACCAAAAGTTGCGACCTGATCGGCAAAGCCGTTCAATCGCCCGCAGAACTAGAAGCAATGCCGCTCACGTAGGGATTTTTGAATAGAATCCTCAGTAATCGCAAAATCTTACCAGGATTCGGACGGCTCCGACGCAGGGCAACCCGTTGCGCATGCTTCGAGCGCGGAGGGACTTGCGGACTTGCGGCGCGAGCGTCACGAGAGAACGGTCACACTGCCATCGCATCACCAGATCATCGTTACGGTTACTTTGTACTTATCGATAATCACGCTGAGGTCCGAGGTCGGATCGCCCAGTACGCTCCAAACGATCTTGGAAACCGTACGCGTTTGGATCGCTTGCGCTGACGTGATCGGCATTCGTACTAGCTAGATTACCAACCACCACGCAATCAGCGCGGTTTTGTCGTTTCGGACCGTGCTAGGCTAGAGCCACTGTGTCGTACATGCGCCTGGTTATTGTAGCGAGCCTGCTGCTCGGGAATCGCATTGCAGCAGCCCAATCGGTAACGCAGGATGTTCCAGGCGCGGCCGAGCGCGCCGACGACATCGTGATTGTGCCGCCCCAGCATCTGCGCAGCGATGGCCGAGCTGCAAAATTGATTTACCTCAATCGCTGCGTTGGCGGCTGTGCCATCAACACCGATGGCAACAAAGCGCAAAGCAATTCGTCAACCATCCCCAAAATGGCTGGCATGTTGTCCGAGTTTGGCTTTGGCGATCCAGCCTGGGCAACTGTGCTGGGGTGTGTACGCGAGCTTTATGCACCCTACGGAGTTGAGATTACCGATACCGCACCGCCCGATGCCACATCGCACATCGAAGTGATGATCGCAGGCACGCCAGCGCAACTGGGTCTCGACAACAACACGCTTGGCATTGCCCCACTCACGAGTGATTGTTCACCGCAACGCAACGTCATTGCATTTGCGTTCGCTGGTGCGCACAACGCTAACAACCTGTCCGACCTATGTTCAACCGCAGCGCATGAAGCCGGCCATGTCTTTGGGCTCGACCATGCTTTTGAGTGCCGGGACCCAATGACGTATCTCACTGGTTGCGGGCAAAAATACTTTCTCAACCTCGATTTACCGTGCGGCGAATTCATGCGGCCAACTCGCGCTTGCAAATGCAGCGCAGTACAGAACTCGCACGAAAAACTGACGAGCGCAATCGATGTCGGCACGCTGCCTGCGGCCCCCGTTGTGAAGATCATCGTCCCTGGGATGAATGCCACTGTGACAGGGAATTTCGCCGTTACCTCAACGGTAACTACCCCGCGCTGGGCGGCCCGCGTCGAGCTTTGGATCAACGGCTGGCCCTACGCGATCGCAAAACCTGGTGCCTCAAGTGCACCGGTGGTGCTCAATCCGCCGCGTACGTTGCCGGATGGCATTCTCGATATCGAAGTGCGCGCCTACGACGATCTGGGCTCACGCGGTAGCAATACGCTCACAGCTACCAAAAACATTCCATGCACCGATGCGTCAACCTGCGCTGCCAATCAAACCTGCGAAACCGGAAGGTGCCGCTACCCAACCCCAGCCGGCCAACTCGGCGATACCTGCACCACCAACGACGATTGTGCCGATCATATGTGCGTCACCAGCGGTGGTGATTCCATTTGTTCGAAGATTTGCGTAGTTGGTCAAACCGATATCTGCGGCAGCTTAGCTTGCTTAGCTAGCAGCGACGGCTACGGTTTGTGTTCGAGTGCGGCGGCCGAACAAAGCGGTGGCTGCTGCAACGCGGGCAGCTCACCCAACGGTACGATAGTTGTCTTATCGACAACGTTGCTCGGCTATTTACTGACGCGGCGTCGTAAGCGTATCAAGATTTAACTGCGCCAACGCCAAGCGAATCAATTGCGACTTGTTGGCTTTGGTCCAGCCACGACGCTTGAGTTCATTGACTTTTGCATCTAATTCTTGAATGTCTTGGGTATACATCGAGATGCAGATGACTTTGTAGTGAGTCGGTTTGTCGACTGGCGGCATCGTGCCTTCGGCGCGGCGCCGTGGTGCACGACCGTAAAAGTCCTCGCTGAGAATCGCTTCGGCGTCGTCCAGCGGATTGTTTAACATGAGCTTTTCTTCCTTCATGGGGCTCCTTAAAGGCTTGCGACGGCGGACGTTGGATGCGTAGGAAAAATGACGGAGGGCACGGATTCCGTCGCGGTGGCATTAGACGACAACAGCCAGTCGACCACGCGGTTGTAGTCGGCTGCACCGTGGGACGTTGGAGCGTATTCAAAAATACTCTTGCGATGGCTTGGTGCTTCGGCCAGACGCGTATTCATGCGCACCGGCTCAAGGCACTTATGTTTGAAGTGACCTTGCAGGGTCTCAAGGACTTCGCGGGCTAACCGCGTGCGTCCGTCGTAGAACGTTGGCAGCACCGCAGCGATACGCACTGCGTGGCCAAGGTGGCGTTCCACATCCTTGATGGTTTTAAGCACTTGCTTGACACCGACTAACGCCAAATAGTCGCAGGTCACCGGGATCAAGACATCGTCGGCGTAGGACAACGCATTTTGATTGAGTAGATTGAGCGATGGGCCGCAATCGATCACGACGTAGTCGTAACGTCGTGACACTTGCATCAGATTGAGGCGCTTCGTCATAACCCGCGAGCGCTGCTCAGGGTTTTGCCGAGCCAACCAAATCTCAGCGGCGGCCAGCGTCGAATCCGAGGTGATCACGTCGAGGTGCTGACGCACTGGCACTGCAACATCGGATGGATCGGCACCTTCGACCAACACATGATACAGTGATTTTTCACCGTTGACGCCAAGCGACACGCCGACATTGCCTTGGGCATCGGTGTCGACCAGCAAAACGTTGTTACCGCGTTCGGCCACGCCCGCAGCCAAGTTGACTGCCGTTGTAGTTTTGCCGGTGCCACCTTTTTGATTCAAGATGGCAATGCGGCGCGCGCGTTTGGCACGAAAGGCTTCATCGCCGAGGCCGGCTTTGCGGCATTCGAGCGTGCAAAAGTGGCTTCGTTGTCCCGCTGCGGTGACCGCAATTTGGAATACGAACGAAGGCTTAAACGACTTGCCACAGCTAGTACAGTTCTTCTCCATGAGCTTAATGAAGAGCTTCTTGCGCCACGGGGCAACTTTTCAGCATAGAATGTTCGATATGGCGGTCACTGTGCGGGTTGAAAAGGTTGCGGGGCTATGGTGCCAAATTCGATGCTTCGGTACCAATTCCGAGGAGATAGCCCTGGCGGTGGCACAGGCTCTGCCGCAAGCGGCACCGAGCGCCGTGGTGATCGCGCTTGGCCCTGAGGCCAGCGTCGTTGCCGCCACAACCGCTGCGTTGGCTGGTTTTTTTGGCTCGGCTTGCCCGGTGCTGGGTGGCGTAACGCTTGACAATCTTGAGTGCAGCAGCGACCTCGCTGAAACTGGCATGCGTGTCGCGGTGTTACTGCTTGAAGCTTCGTGGTGTCGCGTCGGCATTGGCGTTGCCGAACTAAAAAATGGCCCAATTGCATGCGGTCAACGCGCCGTGGAGAGTGCCATCGCGGCACTCGGCACGTCTGTCGCAAACATTGGCCCAAATCATGTTGCATTAACCTTGCTCGATGGTTCATCCGGTTACGCCGAATCATTTTGTTTAGGCACCGCAACGGTGGCGTCGGGGTTAAAGGTGGTGGGCGGTGCACTTGGATCGCGTGATTATGCCCAAGGTACCCGACCCGCGATCTGGATTGGCACCCAGCAACTCGATTGCCTGGGTCTGGTGATCCTGCTCGAATCCAAGCGCAAGTTGGTTTCGATCGAGTCGATTCACGTTGAGCCAAGTGATCGCCGCACGATCGTCACCGGGTGTTCCGGCAATCATATTATCGAGCTCGATGGCATGCCCGCGAGTTCTCGCTACTTGGAATTGCTCAATGGTATCGCCGAGCACCAAGTGCTACCGGATACTCCGACGCTGTATCCGTTTGGTTGGTATTCACGCGGCCGGCCGTACCTGCGATCGGTGCTGCGTATCCACGAAGATTATTTGATTATGGCTGGCACGGTTACCCGCGGCCAGGTGCTGCGCTTGATGAAACCCAACGACATCGTCGCGGCAACCCATCGCGATATGGTCGCCGCTGACACCCTGCTGGGCGGTTGCGTCGGCTGGTTGGCGTTTTCTTGTTTAGAACGTGAGTTTGAAGCACGCTTGAGCTCCGTGCTACCGTCGCTGCGGGCCGAATATTTTGCGCTGCCATGTTTTGGATTTGAGAGTTTGGGAGAACAATCGGGCATGATGTGGGTCAACCACACGCTTACCGGCCTGGCCATTGGAGCGTTACAATGAATCCACAAGAACGTATTGCCGAACTTGAATCCGAACTCGAAGCCGCGCAAAAAACGATTGAAGTATTGGTTTTGCGGGTCGAAAACACCGCGATGGTGTCACGGTCCAGCAGCAGCAACGTCAGTGCCAGCGCCGGGGTTAGCGGTGAATTTGAGTCTGCACTGTTGCTGGCCCAGGTACTCGATGAGCGCGAACGCGAAGTCAGCGAATCCCGCGCGCAACTAGCGCAAGCCCAATCCGAATTTCGCGCGCTCACTTCGAACTTGGACCAAATCGTGCGGCAACGGACCAGGGCGCTGGCGGCGTCAGAAGCCCAACTTCGCCAGAAGAACCGCGAGCTCGAACAACAAAGTTCAATCAAAGCCGAATTCATCTCGATTGCAGCGCACGAATTGCGCACGCCGCTCACCAGCATCGTGGGCTACCTTGATCTGTTCTCGGAACATCGCTTCGGCGACGTGCCAGCTACCATGGTGCGACCGATCGCTTCGGTGCGACGCAACGCCCACCGCCTCAAGCGTTTGGTCGACGAGATGCTTGATGTGAGTCGCATTGAAGCCGGACGCATGGCGCTGATGCGGATCCCGGTTGACGTCGGAGATTTGGTCCGCGAAGTCGCGTTAGAACTTGCGCCGCTGGCCCAGGCCCGGCAACAAGTAGTGACCACGATCGCAAAACCGTTAGCGCCGATTTCGGCCGATCGAGACAAACTGTACCAAGTCGCTGTAAATTTATTATCCAACGCCATTCGCTATAGCCCCGACGGTGGCGAAATCACCTTGGCAGTCGATGACGCGCCACTCGAAACCTATCCTGGTGGCTGGGTCCGCTTGCGAGTACGCGACAACGGCACAGGGATTACCGAAGAACATCGCGGCCGTATTTTTGAGCCATTTTACGACGTGCAACCAGCTAAACATCATACGTCGGCCGCGCCGGGCTCATCGGGCTTGGGCTTGTACATCGCGCGCGGCTTGGTTGAGCTGCACGGTGGCCTGATCACGGTCGATTCGACCCCAGGAACCTCCACCGAATTTACGGTGCTGTTACCACGCACCGAAGGCAAGCCTGTCCCACTTGCTGCCGCAGCCGTACGTTAACCAGCGTCGTCGCAGCGGCATGACGGCATCGATTTTCGCGACTGTGTTGCGCGTTTGCTAGGTCGATTGCAACAAGCCCAAACCCAGCGCGTATGGTACATGTCCAACTGTGAAACGTGGCACTGCAGCACCACCTACCAGCCCGACCTCGCTAGATTTGTCGCAGCCGGCAATGTCACAACGCGGGTACCGCGCACGCCGGTCGCGATTGCTACAGGTCGGGTTGCTACTACTCGGGAGTCTCACCGTCGCGAGCCCGGGCTTTGGCCAAGGCCTCGACCCAGAGCCACCACCTGCCCCCCCAGTACCAACCGGGGTAGTCACCAAGCCTCCGGCACTATTGCAATCGGTGGCGCCCGAGTATCCTGCGGCGGCGTTGGCGGCGGGCAAAGCTGCCGCCGTCAAAGTGCGCATTCATATCGATGCGATTGGAACCGTCTCAAAAGTCGACGTGCTGATTCCAGTCGGCGACGGCTTTGATCAAGCCGCCATCGACGCCGCGATGCAATACGTTTTTGATCCAGCCGAAATTGATGGCAAGCCTGCTGCGATCGTAGTGGAAACTGCGATCAATTTTGTGATCGAAACTTCCGTGGTGCCGCCGCCACCTACGACGCTCCCAACAAAATCGACCGTGAACAGCGGACCGCCTAGTCATGCTGGCCCTTTTGATGCGCCCGTGGGCCTGTCTGGTAGCGTGCTCGAACGTGGCACGCGTCGTAAGCTGAGCGGCATTATCGTTACCATCGCCGAGCTTGGCCTCGATGCGATCACCGACGAACAAGGTGGCTTTTTTTTCCATGGCCTGCCGCCTGGCCACTACCAAGTTATTGCCGTGGATCCCAAGTACGACCGCCTCGAACGGCCGGTGGTGCTCGAAAATCGCGAGGCCGTAGAAGTCCGCATGTGGCTGCGGCCGCTTGGTGGCAACCCGTACGAATCACTGGTTGAAGGCACCCGCGACTCACTCGAAGTTACCAAACGCAGCCTGTCACGCGACCAACTCACGTCGGTACCTGGCACCTTTGGCGACCCGATCCGCGTCGTGCAATCGTTGCCTGGGTTAGCCCGCGCGCCATTTGGCTTGGGCCTGCTGTTGGTGCGTGGTTCCAATCCTGATGACACCGGCGTATTTATCGACGGCCATGAAGTACCACTGCTGTTTCACTTCCTCGGTGGCCCATCAATTCTTAATCCCGACATGGTCGGCGGCATCGATTTATACCCAGGTGGGTTTCCAGCACGCTTTGGCCGCAAACACGGCGGCGTGGTTTCGATTGATTCACGGCCGTCAAAGTCGGATGGGATTCATGGCGACGTAAACATCAATTTGCTCGATAGCAGCGGCTATCTGCGGGCACCATTGAGTAAAAATGTTTCGTTCGCGGTCGCCGGGCGTCGCTCCTACATTGATGCTTTTTTGGGCTACGTACTTCCTGACCCGGGCCCCGGCCAAACCCAGTTAGTAGTGCCAATTTATTACGACTACCAAGCGCGGCTCGATTGGAACTTGCAGCGCAACGGTCGCTTGAGTGTGTTTGCCATCGGCTCCGGGGATAGCCTGCGCGTGCTGTCGAGCAGCGAAGAGGATATGCAATCGCAAGATCTCTCGACGGCCATCAAATTCTTTCGCGTCATTGGAACCTATGCCCGCCCGGCGTGGCGCGATCTAACGCTGTCACTGTCGCCAGCCTTTGGCCGCGATACCATCGCCTTTGCCGGCGGCCAAGCAGATGCAGCTGGCCCGTTTACCAGTCTTGATGTTGAGCAAACCACGCTGTCGTATCGGATGCGGCTGTTTGGCAAAGTGAACCGGTGGCTCACGCTGGATACCGGCATCGATACCCAGTCGCGGGTAAATCAATATCGTGCGCGTATTCCGCTCACCGATGACCTCGCCAATGCCAGTGGTATCGATGTGCCGCCGGAGCTGGTGCTGCAAAGTGCAAACGTCGTCGGTATCGCCGCTTACGCCGACGTTGGCATCAATGCGACGCCCAACCTGCGTATCGTGCCAAGCTTGCGTATCGATGGCTACGCGATTGGCGGCCAGACCCGGATGTCCGTCGATCCGCGCATTGTTAGCCGTTACAAACTCGGCAACCTGTGGACGCTCAAAGGCTACGTTGGCAAATTTACCCAACCGCCACAACCGGAAGCCCTCGATACTCGTTTTGGCAATCCTAATCTTGGACTTGAAACAGGCTATCATGTAGGTGCGGGGTTCGAATGGCGGCCTAGTCGGTTATGGCTGCTCGATAGTGAGGCGTATGTCATTCGGCGTAACAATCTCGTGGTTTTTAGCCGGGATTTTGAAGACGAAGGCAGCAATGTTTCACGACAGTTTTGGACCAATCTCGGCAAGAATAACGCGTACGGTGTTGAAGGCCTGATTCGGCGGGAAATTTCAGATCGGGTGTTTGGCTGGCTGTCGTACACATTCTTGGTGGCGCGCGAGCAGCGCTCCCCGACCGAAATTGTCCGGCCCACCA
>JAYWHS010000775.1:0-9490 GCA_043777635.1 Kofleriaceae bacterium
ATGCAGCTTGATTTGGTGGGTGGCGCACACACGAGCGTCACAATTGCCCCGTCGAAAATCATTGGAATCGGCCAGAACTATCGCGCCCATGCCGCTGAAATGGGCAAAGGGCTGCCCGATGAGCCGTTGTTGTTCATGAAACCACCTTCGGCGCTGCTTGGTGATGGTGCGCAAATCGCTCGTCCGGCAGGCTATGAACGGGTCGACTATGAGGGCGAACTAGCCGTGATTATTGGAACAATCGCTAGCCGTGTGCGCCGGGTTGACGCTTTGCAGCATGTGCTTGGTTTCACATGTGTCAACGATGTGACGGTTCGCGACCTACAAAAAAAGGACGGGCAGTGGATTCGGGCCAAAGGCTTCGACGGCTTCTGTCCAATCGGCCCTCGGGTGGTAGCTGGTCTCGACCCTTCGAATTTACGGATCACCACCCGGGTCAACGGCAACGTTCGCCAAGATTCGACCACCGCGGATCTCATCTTTGACGTACCCACACTGATCTCATTTGTGAGTCATCACATGACGTTGATGCCAGGTGACATTATCTCAACCGGCACACCCGCCGGGGTCGGTAATTTGGCACCTGGCGATGTAGTCGAAGTTGAAATCGAACATATCGGCGTGTTGCGCAACCATATCATCGCCCGCGCTGACGATGCAGGTCCGGCGACTCGCCTATGGATGATGTAACGCCACCGCCCGCGCCAGGCGTGATGACCGGTGTCGTCCTTGGTTTGGGTGGCAACATCGACGACGATGCGCGGATTTTGCATCGATTTTCTGCGGCGCGCTTGGCCGTGAGTGGGTGGGGCGAGGTGCGGACGTCGCGGGTGTATCGTAGTGTCGCGGTTGGCACCGCTGCCATGCCGGATTTTCTTAACGCTGCGATGTACATCGGCGTTGGGCCGCAGCTCACCCCGGCGCGTTTGATCACCATGGTGTTACAGTTAGAACAACGTTTGGGTCGGACCCGCGACGCCAACGTGCGCTATGCGCCACGCACGATCGATATTGATGTGTTGTTATGGGGCGCGCGCATCGTCGACGAAGTTGGGCCGCCAGCGTTGCAGGTGCCGCATCCACAGTTGCACCAGCGGCGGTTTGCACTGCGGCCGTGCATCGATTTGCTCGGCCGTAATGCTTTGTTGCCGAACACTGCACTGAGCCTTGGCGCTGCGGATGATGCGCTAGGTGATGGTCAGTCGGTGGTTGCAATCGCAGCTGGATTCTGAAGTCCGGTTTCTGGCGCGACCGTGACCGGCGCGGGGCCATGGGTCCACCAGCGCCGCACTTGTTCCATCGAAGAAGTTCGTCGCAACTCATTGGGCAGTGCTGCAAAAAAAGCTCGGCCGTAGGATTTTTGCACCAACCGGGAATCGAGCACGGCGACAATCCCGCGGTCATCTCGTCGACGAATCAAGCGGCCGAAGCCTTGGCGCAGCGCAATTGCTGCAGCCGGGAGTTGCACGGTTTGAAACGGATCGCGGCCGGCTGCAACCTCGGCATTGGCGCGCGCTGCGAACAGCGGATCGGTGTGTGGTGTAAATGGCAGCTTATCAATGATCACTAAGCTGAGCTGATCACCGGGCACATCAATGCCTTCCCAAAATGTAGCTGCGCCGACCAGCACGCCTCGTTTGGCACTGCGAAAGCTTTCGATCAACGTGGCGCGCGGCGCTTCGCCTTGGACCAGTAATTGATACGGCGCTCGACGCAAACCGTTGGCAAATTCGGCGACGGCGCGCAGGCTGGTGCATAAAACAATCGCGCGCCCGTCGGTGATTGTTAATAATTCAATGATGCGGGCCAACGCGGCCGCACTAAACCCGTCGTCCATCGGTGGCGGCAAATCGCGCGGTGCATACAACAGCGCCTGGCTTGCGTAGTCGAAAGGGGATACCACGCGCAGTTCTTCAACTTCGGTTGCGACCAAGCCCAAACGTTGCCGAGTGTAGACAAAATCGTCGCCGGCCGACAAGGTGGCTGAGGTGAACACCGCAATCGGACCACCGTGCACGATGCGCTTACGCACCAAGTCGGCGACGTTGATCGGTGACGCTGCCAGGAACGTGCCGTTGCTGCGAACTTCGCCCCAATACACATGGCTGGCTTGGCGCTGTTCGGCGATCAGGGCCAAATCATCGCGCATGTCACGGGCCCGTCGCGCGATGGTTTCGAGATTGCCGCGCGTGCTGCTGGCGTCTTTGGATTCTTGCTCGTCGTTCGCTCCATTTTCGGGGCCGTCTTCACTTTCGGCTTCGGCCGTGCGCGCCAATTCTTCGAGGGCGGAGTCGAGGCGAAACCAAGCGTCGCGGCGCTCGCGTTCGAAAAGTTCATTGGGCAACAACACCCGGTCGGTGTTGGCACCGGTTGGATTTTGAAAGTTGCTAGCTGCGGTGGGATTTTTAGTGGCTGCGGTCATCGCTAAGGCGCTGCGCAAACTCGCAAACAAGGTTATCGCGGCGCGTTCGACATTGCGTAAACCTTCGTCGTTGGCCGCGCCGGTCCACAAGGTCATGCGGTTCATGGCGTGATGCGCATCGCGCAGCAACTGGGCGACCCGCACCGTCGAGAACCTGGTGCTAAAATGCTCGGTTGCGACATCTTCAAGTTGATGCGCTTCGTCGAAAATTACCGCATCGTGGGCTGGCAAGAGTTTGCCGCCACGGTGTGCAGCGCGCAGCGTGATATCGGCAAAGTACAAATGATGATTGACGATGATCAGATTGGCTTTTTCGGCTGCACGCCGCGCGCTAGTGACAAAGCAGCGCTCAAAATGTGGACAACGCGCGCCAATCCGCGAGTCCGGCGTATTGGTGATTTCGCTCCAAAGCTCGTCGGTTTCGCTGAGCCAATCAACTTCGGCCCGGTCGCCGGTGGCGGTTTCGGCTAGCCATTGGGCCAACGGTGCAATGCGTTCGCGTGCCGCCGTATCGCCGGATTTCATATCGGCGACTCGGCGCTGGCACGCGTAATTGGAAACGCCTTTGAGCACCACGGCCGAAAATGGCCGGCCTATAAACGAGCGCAATAACGGGATGTCGTTGCGTGCGATTTGGTCTTGCAGGGTTTTGGTGCCAGTCGAAATCACTACTCGCTTGCCAGATTGTAAAGCTGGGATCAAATACGCCAACGTCTTGCCCACACCAGTGCCGGCTTCGACTAACAATGGTCGATTTTCACCCAACGCCGTCGCAACGGCAGCGGCCATGGCGCGCTGGCCGGGACGATCTTCATAGCTGGTGATCGCGCGCGCTAATTCACCGCCAGGTGCCAGCGTTGTGAACATGCCGTCGGAGCGCGTCATCGACGTAACCGCGCTGCACTTCGTATGCAAATATTCGCCGTAATCATGTCGTGCGGCTGGCTTTTTCGGTGTGGCCACTGATGCCAAAACGGCGCGCCAATTCAGCCCACACCGCGCTTGGTTCGATGTGGCGAGCCGCAAGGCCAACCATCATATGAAATAGCAAATCGGCGGTTTCGGACACAACGCGTGCATCACTGCCACTGGGCAATTCGGCTGCCAGTTCGTTTTGCTCTTCGGCAATTTTGGCTAAGATCTTCGGCATGCCGGCGTCGAGCAGTGACTTGGTGTAGCTTTTTTCGCCGGTTGCGCGGTCGCGGCGCTCGGCAATTACCTCGGCGAGCCGATCGAGCATGTGTGCCGATGTTGTAGGCGGTGGCAGCATTGGCACGCCATCATCAGCAGGACCGTTATCGACGACAAAAAAGCATGAGGTCGCACCGGTGTGGCAAGCCGGTCCATGCGGGCGCACCCGCGCCACCAAGGCGTCGCGATCACAATCGGTGCGCAGCTCAACCAAATGCAGCAGGTTGCCCGAGCTTTCGCCTTTTTTCCAAAGCGTTTGCCGCGACCGCGACCAAAAATGCACGATGTTGGTTGCGCGGGTCAGCGTCAATGCCTCTTGATTCATCCACGCCAACATTAGGATGGTTCCGGTCTCGGCATGTTGCACGACGCATGGTGCCAAGCCTTGGCTGTCGAAGGCGATTGCAAATTCACTAGGCGCGTCCATGCACTACCGTGGCGTTGGGATCGTGCAATGTCAACCGCCGGTTGTCATGCGATTTGGATGCAGCGCCCGAAGCCTGACTATTTGAGGCTGTTGAACAGGTTCATAATGCGCGTGCTTGAATCGGTGTCTTGGGTGCAAGGTTTGAACGCTTCGGGAAATACCGTTTGAAAGCGTTGCGTGGCCGGGCCCATCTTCGCGCCTAGGGTGTTTTTTTGCGCTTGTGTCATGCGGGTGTCGAGGCTCTTGATTTGGCCAAGCAGTGCCGCATTTTTTTGAAATAGTTCCTCCATTTGGGTTGCCATCGTCGGACAATTTGGCGTTGTTGCTTTGGCGATCTCACTCACACTGTCCATCAGTTGGCTGGTGCTTTTGGTGATCGCTTCGATCTCTGCATCGGTGGCTGCGCCGGTTGGGGTGGTGGCGCTGCCAGTTGCGAGATCGCTTGGCGCATTGCTCCCGGCCGCACTGCCAGTTGCTATGGGGGCGGGTGCCGCGGCACTGCCACTGCTACTGCCGACTGCGGCAACTGGTGGTGCTTTTTTGTTGTCTGGTTTTTTGCAGGCGGTGAATGACAGCAACGACAAGCTGAGGACCATGGCTGATTTGAGCATTTCGCAACCTAGCGCATCGGATCTAGAATTGTCGATGGCACGCGGTGGAGATGGTGTCCAAGCGCACTCTAAAACCTCGCTTCGGCGCTGAACTCGATACGTAGTTGCAGCATTTTCCCGCTGGCATCTTCGTCGATAAATACCGGAAACGCGCCGGTTGGCATGCTCAGCCCAAGCCACGCAGTGCCGGTGCCGATCGCAGCGGAACCGGTGCGTGTTTCGCTCGCTCGGGCTACTTCGGCGAGGCCAAAGTAGTCGGAGTGTGGCCGGATTTGCACGCTGACGTGCCAGCGGTGATCGTGTTTCTTAATGGCGATTTTGTCGGCGAATTGTTCGGCCTGCGCCAACGATACATCACACCAACCGTAGCCATCACGATGGCTTGGTGCAGCTAACAGCGCGGCTAACCCCGGCGCGTCTTTGCCCCAAAAAATGACATCGGCTTTGCCGTCAGCGCTGGCTTCGTGTTGCCAGCTGGTGAGTGCAACGGCATCGATGGCTGCCAGCTGGGCTAAATCGATCGGCACGTGACCTAGTAGCCGTGATGCTGCGACTTCGACGGTAGGTGGATTTGAAGGGACGGTATCGACGACGATTTTGATACGTTGCCAGGTTGCTGCGGCGCCGCTGCGGCCATTGGTTTCGCCTACCACCGCGAGCGTGGTTTTGGGTACTGCGATCACGAGCAAGCCGGGCCGCAAGGTATCGAGTTCCATGTATTCGAGTAGGCCGATGTCGATCACGGTCAATTGGCCGCTCGGGGCGACGATAGTGCCAAGCACGCCGGATTGCGGATGATTGGTTGGTGTCGCGGGTGTTAGGGATGTTGCGCGCTTGGTGCGCGCAGTGCGTGGCGACTGTGTCGATGGCTTTGCCTTCGTGAGTTTCTTGCTGGTGGGCTTTGCAGTTGCGGGCTTTGCAGCCGTTGGCTTTTTGCTGGCGGATTTTGCAGCCGCCAGTTTGCCTGCGCCGGATTTTTTCTTGGTGGCTTTGGCGCGGGTTGATTTTGCGCCGATTTTTGTGGGGGCAGCCATGTAGTCGCAGCATACCGCGAACTAGGGCAATGCCGAACACTCAGCGTGCAAACGAGGAGCCGTCGCGTACTGGGTTCGTGAAGGTAGCGATTAACGTCGATGCGCTGGTGGATTAAATCGCTGAAATGTCAGTGCACCTCGACGCTGCGCTGCATCGACTGTCGACGGCAATTCCAGTTCGTGACGAATCGACCCCGAAACGACAAACGCGGCACCAGGGGCGCCGCGCGGGGGAGGGACCAAGCGATGGGGCGCGCTATTGCATGCTGCCGCTGATAACCACATAGCCGTCGTCGCCTGCAACCGAGAGGTTGTTGATGGAAACGCCACCGATGGCTGGCAGTGGTACGTTGCCCATCAGTGCTTTGACGATGGCAACTTGGTGGTCAACGCTGCCGACGACGATTTTTTGCAAATCTCCGTTGGTGAAGCCGGTGAGGTTGGCGCTGCCGTCAATCACATTGACCGCGATGACTGGTTCGCCGAAGTCGACGCGAACGTTGCTGCCGGTGCCTTTAACTTTGACGTCCATTTTGACATTGAGTGCTGCGGTGGCAACTGGCTTGCCAGCTTGCAAGAAGGTCATGGTCATGTCGCCAGCGATGAGTTGCATGCGGCCGTCTTTAGGGTCGGCGCTGATCATTGGAGGCAAGGTCATTGCAATGGCGGTGGTGTCGAAGGTGCCACCTGGTGCCGGCATCGAGATGTTCATCATGCCGGCAGCCGCGACGCCTGCAAGCAATTGGTTGGCAGCGTCGTCGGCCATGCCAAACTTGAAGCCTTGGGCTGGGTTGAGGTCAAGCGTTGCATTGGGGGTGTAGATGAAACCTTTGCTCGATTCCGTGCCTTGAACTTTCATGCGGGTTGACAACACGATGTGAGCAGCGGCTGGGTCGAAGTAGACATCGGATGGGAACACTTCAACGTCGAGCTTTTTGCCCAAAACGTCGACGGTTTTTACGCCGGCAAGTGAACCGAAGGCTTGGTTAACCATTGGGCCCATGAAGGCTTCGGCGCCTTTTTCAATGATGAATTCAGCAGCGGCGTCGAGTGGCAAGATATCGAGCACGGCACCTGGCAGGCCCGATGCTTCCATGCGGAAGCCGGTCAACACGACGTTTTTGTCGGACATCTTTACGTCAAACGATTTGCCATTTGGCGTGACGTTCAAGATGCCGGTCACTTTAACATCAGCCGCGCTCACCGAAATGTCGGTGTCGCCATCGAGGCACGATGCGCCGTAGCGGGCATGCATTGGAATTTTGAGGTCTTTGAGGTTCAGCGAAAATTGCAGGCCACCAGCAACCGGGGCTAAATCGATAATCGCTTTGCTCATGTCAACGTCTTTGACGGTGACTTTGGCGTACAGACAATCTTCCGAGCCGTCAGGTTCGAGGCCGACTTTGACCATTGGGTTCATTGGAGCCAGAATCGGTGCCATGTCGGTTTGCCCCATGATGTTACCAGCGGCTTTACCAATGGCGTGGAGCGCATCGTCAGAAAGCCCAACCGCGATGGCGTCATCAACCATGGCGCCTGGAGCGCGAAGTTCGCCAGCGGCAACTGCACGAGTGTCGGTGGCTTTGCCGCCTTCAACGTCGATGGCATCGGTTTGAATCAGGGTTGCGCCTGCTTTGAGTTCGATTTGAGCGGTGAATTGGCCGCCTTCGGTCAGGGTGGCTTGCACGCCGTTGACCATGACTTTTTGAATGGCATCACCAAAGATGTTTGGTGCGACTTCGCCTCGGACTTCAATCATGCCAGCGCCTTGCTTCATCAAGCTGCGCTCTGGCGAGGTGACCTTCAACACTGGTGGCTCTTTGAGTTCCGCTGGCGAGGAGGTGCAAGCGGCAACAGAAGCGAGCAACGACAGACTGGCGAGTTTTAGAAGGTTACGCATGGTGACCTAACCTAGAGCAAGCTGTGGGCCAACTTGGGTCGGGATCGGGTTCCCGCCCTGGTTGCCGGTAGTTCGTATAGGTTACATACACTTGCCGCGCTGCGTCGAAGCTTTCGCAATAATTTCAGCTACTTCATTGGCCGGGGCCTAGGGGCCTCAGTCACCAGATCTGGCTGATCTAGTAGCCTGGGGTGGGCAGGTTCGCAGCCAGTTTCAGTCCATTTGAAGTGAATCGATTCACCCCATAACGTGCGATCAGCGTCAAGCGGAACAAAGCCGATATTATCGCAGACGAAATCTGCGCAAGTATTTGTTTTTAATCGATAAAAGATGACATGGTTTGGATTGTAACCAGCAACTTGACAGCGTCACCATTTAGCGGAATGGTGCGCTCATATGATTCGAACTGCATCTACCCACCGACCGCGCGATGTTAGCGCTGGCATGATCATCGCTGCACTCGCGGCCCTCGGGCTCGCCTTAATTGCAAATTTCGCGATGTAAGTAGTTGGGCGTGGACCACAACCGCGCTACGTCGATTCGCGCCAATACCTGACCCAATCTCCGTCGATGATTTGCTCGGCTAGCGCTGCGGTTTGGGGATCCGCCAGGGTATAGACCCAGGCCCAGACCGTGACGTTCTTGGCCTGTGCGTTTAGGCGTCCATCGACACCAATGCCGCTGGGCAACATGACTTGGCGCACGATCCGAACAAAGTCGTGGCCTTCATAGGCATCGAGCATGGCCAAGGTTGCGGCTAAGTCTTCGAGCCACAACAGTTCGCCGACAACCTTGTTCGCGCCCTCCACAAAAGCTGGGTAACCCATTGGAAATACGTAGAGATTCCCACCAATGGTAGCTGCGACGGAGCGCGTTACCGAATTGGCAATCAGCGTGCGCGCAGTTTGCCCAGTGCGCAACGATCCATACACGAACAAACGATTGATCGCTTCTTCGGAGCCAGTGGTGATGGCTGCTTCATGGCTGCCCGTGGTGCGGCGACGATCCGTCATTAACTACTGGTGGTTAGTACGCACCAATATCCGAACGGTTCCCTGCAATTATTCAGGTAAGCCGACCCATTGTGCGCTGCGGTTCCATAACTCACGCGCCAGTTCGGTGTCGTCGGCCAACCGGCTGGTGTTTTTTTCGCGGCCATCGGCGTCGTAGTAGCGCCCGGTCTGGTTGGCCAAGGCTGGATCGGCAGCGGTTTTGATCGAAGTTGCTGCGCCTTGCTCGGGCGTGATCATGAACTTTTTGATTACCCAGCGAAAAGGCGAGGGTACGTGGCGCCATACGTCGGTGGCGACTACCCCAGGGTGTAACGCGTAGGTCCGCAAGGCTTGGTCACCGGCGCGGCGGGCCAATTCTTTGGTGAACAACACATTGCACAATTTGGACACCGAATATTCGGTCAAGCCGGTCCGCGATTTGGTGCGTTCGCGTTGTGCCGCCCAATCAATTGATTTGGCTTGGTAGTGGGCTTTGCTGGCAACGTTGACGATGCGGGCTGGCGCCGCAGCGTCGGTGGTGACCAACGCCGGTTGCAGCAACCGAGTCCACAGATAGTGGCCCAAGTGATTGGTGCCAAATGTGATTTCAAAACCATCTTTGGTGAGGCCGGGTTTGCCTGCGAGGCCGGCGTTGTTGATGAGTACGTGGATCGGTAGTGCACGTTGCAACAAACCGTCGGCAGCTTGCCGCACCGACGCTAGATCGCTTAGGTCGCAGCCCACCCATTCGACTCGATCATGGCCGGCCGAAGCGCGGATCTCGGCGATAACCGGCTCGGTTTTTTCCTTGGAACGACACGCCACCACGACATGCGCGCCGCGTTTCGCCAACGCCGCAGCCGTAATTTTGCCGATGCCGGTATTGGCCCCCGTGATTATCACCGTCTTGCCG
>JAYWHS010000776.1:0-2778 GCA_043777635.1 Kofleriaceae bacterium
GGATAAATACTTGCCCCAACTGCGCCGGCCCGCGATCCTTTCGGAGTGAATAAGGAATTTCTCGTTGAACAACTGCGTTCACAGCTCGAAGCCGCGGCCCGAGCTGCCCTAGCCGCTGCTGAAGCGGTCGCCCTCGAAGCCAAAGAGGGCGCCACACCCGACGAAAAACGCGAAGATGCTCGCGCGGCGCACCATGCTAGCACCATGGGGCAAGCGCAAGACTTGCGAGCCCGTCGAGCACTCGGCCAATCAGACGGCTTGCTCAATTTCCGCCCGACTGCACTGCCGCCAACCGCAGCCGCCGGGCTTGGTGCGATTGTTGAGATCGAAGATACCGACACCGGCGAAGGCCGGACATTTTTCCTCGCCCCCGTTGGGGCGGGTGCGACGCTCACCGGTCCCGGTGGTGATGGCTACTTATCGGTCGTGACCCCGGCCTCGCCGGTGGGCCGCGCGGTCATTGGCCGCCGCCGTGGTGACACGATCGACGTAACAGTTGATGGCGAAAGCCGCGAGTGGGCGATCACGATGGTTGCTTGATACCCAATCGCGTGGCGGCAAGCGCGTTTGTGCGAATAACCATATTTATGCGCCACAAATTTGACATAGTGATGATGCGTTCAGTAGGGTAGATATGTTCAGTGCTGATCCCTTACCCATCTGATAGGTGCATGAAATGGCCGACGCGCTTACGTCTAGACAACGAGAAATACTCAACTTTATCTCGGCATCCATCAATGAACGGGGGTTTCCTCCAACCCTGCGCGAGATCGGCGAACACTTTCAAATTCGTTCAACTAATGGGGTAAACGACCATCTCAAAGCACTTGAGAAAAAGGGCGTGTTACGGCGCGAAGACCTCAAATCCCGCGCCATGCGGCCAATTGCGCAACCCAACGAAGGCGCGGACATTATCCCGTTGCGCCGAGCCAGTGTGAACGGTGCCAACGGTGCCACCAATGTTGAGTTTTTCGCGGATGAAAGCGAAATGATCTCCATTCCGGTACTCGGCAAAGTGGCTGCAGGCCAGCCGATCTTAGCGGTCGAGCAAGCCACAGACACGGTCAAAATTGACCGCGTCTTGATCGGTGGCCACAAAGAGGTCTTTGGCTTGCGCATTGTTGGCGAGTCGATGATTGAAGATGGCATTTTTGACGGCGACTATGTGTTTGTCAAAAAGACTGCCGTCGCGCGCGAAGGTGAAATCGTGGTCGCCATGATCGAAGGCGAAGCAACCGTGAAACGTTATTTCCCTGAGGGCGATCGCATCCGGTTTCAACCTGCCAATTGCAACATGACACCGATCATTGTCCGAAAAGCGGACTTCAAGTCGGTCGATATCATTGGCATCGTGGTCGGCATCTACCGCAAACTGTAGGCAGCCGCGATGGTCCCAGGGACGCCCGGTAGTGCAAGGGCGTCCCGACCCAGGCCATTGTGTGAACTAGAAATCCAAGCGACTATGCACGCAATGGTCGTTGCTAAACCGCTCCGTATCATCATTGTCGACGACTCGTCGTTGGTCAGACAATTGCTGCGCTGCGGCCTTGAAGCTGTCGGCGGTTTTGAAATCGTTGCTGAAGCCAGTGACGGCATGACCGCGCAAACCGTGATCGCACAGCATCGCCCTGATGCGGTTACGATGGACGTCCTGATGCCGATGCGTGGTGGACTGGAAACCATTCGAGCCATCCTCGCCGTGCAACGAATCCCGATCATTGTGGTGGCAGATCCCAGCGGTGGCACCGACGCACTCGCAGTGGAAGCCCTGGCGGCCGGCGCAGTCGACGTATTTGCAAAACCCAAACATGGTTTCACCGAGCAGGCGGCGCAAGTGCTCGCCGGTTTGCTACGCGCAGCGGTGCGGGCGCACGCAACACCTAGCAACATCGCGGCTGTTGCACCATTGGCCCCGCGTGCTGCGCGCAGTAGTCACCGCAACATCGCGTGCATTGGGATCGTTGCGTCAACGGGTGGGCCGCGTACGTTGGTGCAACTGCTTGAAGCGGTAAAAATGCGCACGACGCCCATCGCGATTGTGCAACACACCACCTCGGGTTTTGGGCCAGCATTCGCCGACTGGCTTGGGCGCACCATCGGCCGCCCGACCCCACTAGCTCGGGCCGGTCAGGTGTTGCGGCTCGGCGACATTGTGGTCGCCCCCGACGATTGCCATCTTGAAATTGGCCGGGGCGGTACGCTTCGGCTCGAACCACCCACCGCCGCCGAACGCATGTTTCCGTCAGGCGATCGACTGCTGCATTCCATTGCCACAACGTACGGAATCCGTGGCGCAGGAATTGTCTTGACTGGGCTCGGTACCGACGGAGCCGACGGCTTGCGCGCGATCGGTGAACTTGGCGGAGCGACCGCTATCCAAACACCCGAAACCGCTGTGGTCTCCGGGATGCCTAGTGCCGCAGCGAGCAAATGCCCACTCGCGATGATCGGTGCCATCCATGAATTGAGTGCGTGGATCGATCAGTGCGTTACCCCCGCCGACCCGCGGCCGCTGTAACGTAGGACTTGTGCATAAATTACTGACCCTTCTTTGTGCCGATCCATCGTGACTCGCGGCGTTGCTCGTCAGGCACATACCGACGGATATGCGCCTTCCTCGCGCCTTGCCATTCTCGTGGCTCGACCCAAATATTGAGTCAGTAATTCATGCACAAGCCCTAAGGGTCTGAGTAAAAATAAGAAGATCCGCTATGGCGCTGATGTTGGAAAAATGGCGTAGTTCCACTCGCCATGAAACGGATGGGGGCGCAGGTCAAC
>JAYWHS010000777.1:0-9440 GCA_043777635.1 Kofleriaceae bacterium
ATTTTAGAAATTGATGGTGAGTCAGTTCGCTACTGGGAAGATATCGAAACCATCGTGCAACGTTCGCCGGGGCGCGAACTGCATGTGCGGTTCTCGCGCAACGGCAAGGTTTTTGAAAGGTACATTACGCCTCTCGAAGATACCGTCCGCAAACGCGATGGCACGATGCGCGTGGTTGGCCGGATCGGTATTGCGCATGCTCCATTTGTGCCCATCATCGGAGTGTTAGATCCCAATTCACCAGCTGCGCAAGCCAAGCTGCGAACCGGTGATTTGCTGATCAGTATCGACGGCCGCCCGGTGCGTAACTGGACCGAAGTTGATCGCACGTTGAGTCGCAATCCGCATCAGACTTTTATGGTGTATTTCCGTGGCACTGAAATTCCCGGTGCGCCACAGATTCATTTATTGACGCCGCTCGACGCAAAATTGGTGCCCAATGTGCCAATCGACGAAAAACTCAACCGCACAATGTATACCGGCATCGAACATGCCGAGATGATTGTGGCCAAGGTTGAAGCTGGGTCGCCTGCCGACGTTGCCGGTTTGCGGGTTGGTGATCTGGTGGTCGCCCTAGACGACAAGCCGGTGTTGCATTGGGCCGACCTCGACCAACGGCTACAAACTGAACCTGATAAGTCCTTCAAGCTGTCGTGGAAGCGTTGGGCCGATGGCGCACTACAGATTCAATCAGCCGATGTCACCCAAGTGCGGCGCAAACAAAAAGACGATTATGATCATACGATCACGCGGCTGGTGTTTGGTGCCAGCAACGATGTTGATCGTGGCGCGGGTGTCATGGTGCCGATCGATAGCCGCGTGTCGTATGCCTTGTCGCGTGCGCTCGAACGTACCGGCGAAACCATTCGCACGATGGTCGGCGGTTTTTTCAACGTGTTGGGCGGTGATCGACCCAGCGATGCGTTGGGCGGCCCGCTGATGATGTATCGGGTGGCGTCGGTTTCCGGTAACCAGGGGTGGGATAGTTTTCTACTGATGATGGCGCTCATTAGCGTCAATCTTGGGCTGATTAACTTGTTGCCGGTGCCGACCCTCGACGGTGGCAATCTGTTGGTTTTTGCGATCGAAGCGTTTCGGCGACGGCCACTGACCGACCGTGGCCGCGACCGGCTGCAGTTGGCCGGCTTGATTGTAATCGGCGTGGTGACTGTTTTGGCGGTGCGCAACGATTTGTTACGACTGCTGTGGAAGTGACGAGGCACGCGACATGACTCGGATTATTTTAGCAATTGATACAGCGACGATAACCGCAAGCGCTGCACTGTGGCGCGATGGCGTTGTGCTTGCCACCGCCGCGCAAGATTCATCAGGACATTCGTCGGAACTGTTGCCGATGATCGACGCCCTGTGTCGCAGCCAAGGTATTTTACCGACGCAGTTGACGGCGGTCGCTATTGGCCTTGGACCTGGCTCTTTCACCGGCCTGCGTATCGGCATGGCCACGGCCAAAGGCGTGGCGTTCGCAGCGCAGCTTGAGATGTGGGGCGTTTCGTCGTTGGCAGCGGTGGCTTTGCAGATGGCGGACGCATTGCCTGAGGCGGCGCGTGCAACCACGTTATTGGTACCAATTCTCGACGCACGCCGCAACGAAGTGTATCTCGGCGGGTATCGTAGCGTTGCACCCGATCGCGTGGCGGCCGTCATTGCCGAAACGGTGCTCGCGCCGACCGCTGTGGCCGAGTACATCGAGGGTGCGCGCGGCGCGTTGGCACAGGTGGTCCTTGCCGGTGATGGGCTCACGGTGTTTGCGGAGGTCCTCGGTGCGTTGGCTTTTCTCAAGTTGCCGATGCAAACCCCGTGCGCCGGTGCGGTGGCCCGCTTGGCTGCAAGCGGTGAACATCTCAACATGCTCGATCACGGCACGCCGGTATATATTCGTCCGTCGGAAGCGGAAGTTAATTACCCAAATGGCGTTCCAGGTGCTATCCGCAACGTCGTATGACCGACGACAAATCTGATCCTAAAGCTGCGCTAGCCGCGCCTGATGTCACGGCGGCGGCAACGCCTGATCCAACCCAAGATCCTGCGGCGTGGGCTGCGCAACTCTCGGCCATGCGCGATATTGGCTTGGTGCTCGATCATCATGGCCAGTTTTATCATCGTGGCGTGTTGGTGACGCATCCGCGCTTGCACCATGCATTGTTAACCTGGCTCGATATCGACGACACGGGTCGCGATGTGATTCGCCTTGATGCTGCCCGCTTCGCGTACGTGCAAATCGATGATACGCATTTGCGGGCCCGCAGTGCGCACTGGCGCGATGACCGCTGCTTCGTGTTATGGGACGACGATAGCGAAGACGAACTCGATTACAGCTCGCTACAATTGCGCTCGGACAATGCGATCGAAGTTCGGGTCCGCGGCAAGTTGCGCGGCCGTATTGGATCGCCGGCGTATTATCAAGTTGCTGATCGCATCGTCGAAGTGGGTGATTGGTTTGCGTTTGAAGCAGCCGGCCGACGCTGGCCGATTGCCGGCAACGATCACAGTAATTGAGCCCGCAACCGCGTAGCGGTGTAGTGCTACAGCGCGAGTACCAGCAGACCTTGCACGGTACCGATGGCCCCGCCGAGTACGGCGCCCAACGCCACCAAAATCCATTCATCTTCCTCAAAAATTCCCCGCAACACGCGCTCGAACTGATCTTTGGGCAAAGCGTTGAGCGCGGTTTCCAAGGTGGCTGCAACGCCCAGCTGGTCGGTGGCAAAGGCTTCGAGTTGTGCTTGGTGGGTTGGCAATTGCTCGGCCAGGTACGCCACTACAGCGTCGAGCATTAACGCTTGGGCCGCAGCGTCACACGGCACACCTGTGAGGCTGCTGATCATGGGCGCGACGACATGCACCATAGGCATCACTTCGGCTTGCACGGCCAGGCCGAGGGTCCTAACCACCCGGTCTCGGGCTACCGGATCGAGTTGCGTGAGCACGTTGCGCACGGTGAGGACTTCGTCTGCGAGCATCACGCCGTAGTCGCGCGAAATCTCATCTTGGCGCGCCGGGAAAAGCCCTTGAAACGGAAAAACACCGAGATAGCGAGTGCGCTGCAACGGGCGAAAGATCATTTGAATGGCCAGCCAATTGTTAACGAGGCCATCTATCGCCCCAATCAAGGGTAAAAGCCACCAGCGTTCAAGAGCCGCATAAAAGCCTACTTCGAGTAGGCCGATCATAAAGCCCAGCACCGCGCCGTAGTAAATGACGACCCGCAGTTCACGCGCTCCTACAGTTTGGAATAAGCGCGCTAAGCGGTCGGCATTGGGTCCCGAAAGTTGTCGTACCACCAAGGCTCGCACATCGACGAGGTCGGCCATTTGTTGGCGGGCTAGCGGCAGCACTGCCGTGATCACTCGTTCGGTTTCGCGGCTAATTTGGCCGAGCAACTGCGCTTTGATCGGCGCAGGTAACAGCTTGCTGATGCCGGGGTTGAGCGTATCGAGGCCGGCATCAAGCGCTCCGGGGGCTAGCTGTTGGACCCGCGGCAACAATTGCGAACGAATGTCAGCATCGCTCACTTTGCTGAGCATGGCTTCGACGGTAATGCCGGCTTGCGCGACGGTATCGGCCACGCCATTGGCAAACTTGGGCGCGCGCTTTTGCACGACGCCTTGCCAGCCAAGTTTACCGATGCCGCGAAACTGCGGCGGCGCAAATAACATACGAATCGCACACCACTTACAAACGTAGCCAATCAACGCCCCTACCAGCGGCAGGAAAATTAGGATTTGAATAAAGCTATGCATCGCGCGGGGCTGGAAATACTACAGGGAGCCGGCGCAGCTTACGAGGCAGGTTTACGTTGCATCGGCCGTGCCGCAGCAGCGCGGATGCGGCCTAACAGTGCGGTCTTTTCCGTCGCTGGCAAGTACGAACCGCGTACCGCGTTCTCGGTAACAGCAACGATTTCGGCAGCCGAGAGGTCGAGCGCGGCCACGGTGGCGCGGTAGTTGTCGGCGATGTAGCCGCCGAAGTAGGCCGGGTCATCGCTGTTGATGGTGACGGCTACGCCCGCGCGCAGCAGCTTGGCAAAGTTGTGGTCGCGCAGATCTTTGACGACGCACAGCTTGAGATTCGACAGCGGGCACACCGTGAGCGGTATGCGGTCACGTACTAAACGTGCAACTAGTGCTGGATCTTCGTCGCAGCGCACCCCGTGATCGATGCGGTCAACCTTGAGCAAATCGAGGGCTTCGTAGATGTACGCAGCCGGACCTTCTTCGCCAGCGTGGGCGACTACGCGCAACCCAAGTTCGCGGGCTTTGGCAAATACGTTGACGAATTTGCTCGGTGGATTGCCACGTTCGCCGGAATCAAGTCCGACCCCGACAAACTCGGTGCGATAGGGCAGGGCAGCTTGCAAGGTATCCAATGCATCTTGCTCAGGCAGATGCCGTAAGAAGCACAAGATGAGCTCCGACGTGATGCCGTAGCGTTGGTACGCATCGGTCATGGCATCGCGTAGGCCACCGATCACATCGCCCATGGCGACACCGCGCACGGTGTGGGTTTGAGGGTCGAAAAATAGCTCAGCGTGAGCAACACCGTCCGCGAATGCCCGGGTGAAGTAGCTGATCGCCAACGCATAAAAATCTTTGCGGGTGCGCAGGACCGCTGCGGTGGCATAATACAAATCAAGAAACGATTGCAGGTCGCCGAAATTGTAGGCCGCCCGCAGCGCTTCAACATTTGCAAACGGCAACGCAATATCGTTGCGCTTGGCCAAGGCAAACGCCAACTCAGGCTCCATCGTGCCTTCGATGTGTAGATGCAGTTCTACTTTGGGCAACCGCGCAATGAGCGCTTCAAGTTCGGGCGAGACAGTCAAATTTGCAACGGACATGGCCGCAGTGTGCCTGAAAAGTCCGTAGTCCGTCTGCCCGGCGCACTGTAAGTAAGAGTCTCGTATGGCATCGGTCGCTGTATTGGGTTAGTTTGCAGCCGCGCAAGAAGGTGTAGCTGTATGAGTACCGTCCCACGTCCATTATATTCGCCGGGTGCTCAGTGGGTTCGCGCTGATTTCCATTTGCACACGCGTGCTGACAACGAATTCAAGTACGACGACGACGTTGAAAAATTTAACCACCTTTATGTTGAAGCGTTACATTCCGCAAACATCAATGTTGGCGTAATTGCGAATCACAACAAGTTTGACTTTGCCGAATTCACCGCGCTCAGCCGACTGGCTAAAAAAAAGTACGAGATTTGCATTCTGCCAGGGGTCGAACTATCGGTTAAAGATGGGGGCAACGGCATCCACGCGGTTCTCGTGTTCGGGCCAACCTGGATCGCAAATGGCAAGGATCTCATTAACCCGTTTTTGACGGCCGCGTTCCCCGGCAAAGTTCCGGCGGATTACCAACAGGAAAATGAAAGCTGCGCATACAGCATTGATGAGTTACTCAAGAAACTTGCCGAGGCTCGGACAGCAAACAACGACAGCTTTATTGTGTGGGCTCATGTTGAGACCGACAAAGGTCTATGGCAGCTTGGTGGATCGCGTCACACTGCGAATGGCGAAAATGCAGCGTTTCGAGAAGCATCGTTAGGATTTCAAAAAGTCCGCACTCGTGACATGCGCAAGCGAATGAAAGAATGGCTCGGCGATTGGTACCCTGGGGAACTGGAAGGTAGCGACCCTAAAGCGATTGCCGAAATCGGCCGCGGCGAATCGTGTTTTGTAAAAATCGGTGAACCTTCGTTCGCGGCAGTAAGATTTGCGCTCGAAGATCACCAGAATCGAGTAGCAGGGGCGGCTCCGCAACACACAGGTTCCTACATTCGCAAGGTCCAATTCGAAGGTGGGGCGCTAGATGGGCAGATACTTCATCTGTCGAATGAACTCAACACACTGATCGGCATACGCGGGAGTGGCAAGTCGGCGATTCTTGAGGCAATCCGCTATGCCTTGGATATTCCACGTGGCCTGAAAGCCAACGACATTGCGTACAAAGATAATCTTGTTCGACATATTCTGGGTAGTGGCGGCAAGGTCACCGTTACCGCTGTTGATCGTCATGGCATCGAATATGTAGTTTCACGAGTCTTCAAGCAGTCGCCGAACGTATATGTCGACGGCCTTTTAAGGCCAGGCATTTCGATCCGGGAAACGGTGTTGCATAAGCCGATTTACTTTGGTCAAAAAGATCTGGCCAATGCCAGCGAAGGCTTCGAAACTGATCTGGTTGAAAAGATGGTGACGGATCAGTTGGTTGATGTGCGGACTCGAATCGAATTGCAAAATGTGGCGGTTCGAACTGCCGTGCAACGCTTTCAAAAAGTCCAAACCACCGGCGAACAAATCGCCCGTTACACCGCTCAACTTACGGACGCAAAACATCATCTGAGCCTGTTCGAAAAATATGGTGTCAGCGGTAAGTTGGAAAAGCGCGCCGCATTCCAACGCGATGTTGCAGCACTTGATCGCTACATGAAGGTTGTCAGCCGTTACGGCGATAGCCTTGATGAATTGTTGCGCAGCAACACCGAACTCTGGCCGGTAGTCACTTCGGAACATAACCCTGACTTGTTCGAGCAATTCTTTTCCATTTTTCTAGGGCTTGAGCAGCAAATGGCGGTGCTGCAAACTAGCGCTACCGCATGTAAGCAACTTGTCGTTGACCTCGGAGTCATTGCAGCGAGTTTACAGCAACGGCGCGAGGCGCTTGGCGATGAATTTGCGCAAGTCGAACGCACCTTGGCCATCGAGTTGAAGCGTGAAGGTCGTGAGTCGGTGCGTGCCGAAGACTATATGGCTCAGCTGGCCCGAAAAACCAAAGCCGAGGAAATGCTCGCCGCTCTCACGCACCAAGACAGCCAGCGTGATGCACGACGTGATGCGCTCTTCGCTGAACTCGAATCGTTACGGCAATTGTGGAACCAGGAATTTGCGATCATTGACGCAGCGATTCGACGGGTAAATGACGGCAATCCTGCGCTCAAAATATTTGCTGAGTTCAAAGGCAATCGGGCGGTCGCGGTGAACCTGCTCGTTGATCTGTTTCGCGGCAGTTCACTGCGTAGTGCAACGTTTGAAAAACTGATGGAAGATTGTCACGATTTTGTGGAGGTCTTTCGAGCTTTGCGCGATGACCGGCTTGGCTTGGGCGCTAGCCGTGAAAAATTTGAGTCGATATTCTTGCAGAACCTCGAGATGTTGCTCACCACGCAAATTCCGAACCAGTTTACGATCAAGTATCATGACAAACCATTGCAGCAGCTCTCGCTTGGCCAGCGCGCTTCGGCGCTCATGGTGTACGTGCTGAGCCAACACGACAACGACGTTGTCTTGATCGATCAGCCCGAGGACGATTTAGACAATCAATCGATTTACAGCGATGTAATCACGCTGTTGCGAAGTTTGAAGCCTTCAACCCAGTTCATTTTGCCAACTCACAATCCGAATATTCCGGTTTTGGGCGATGCTGAACAAGTGCTGGTGTGCAACTACGTAGATGGGGTGATTGGGGTCGCCAGTGGCAGCGTCGATAATGCACACGTGCAAACTAGCATCGTGGATATTATGGAGGGCGGCCGTGAAGCGTTTGATCGACGCAAGAAAGTGTATAAGCAATGGACCTCGTTGACTTAATTGAAATGTTGTCGCGAGGGGAAGACACTCGCCATCAGTTTAAAAGTGATGTCACGAATGCTAGCCAGTTAGCCAGCGAGCTTGTTGCGATGAGCAACACCGCGGGTGGCATCATTCTTATCGGAGTCGATGACGCTAATTCTGTGCGGGGCCTAAGCAGTGATGATATTCATCGAATCAACCAACTGATTGCCAATGCTGCATCGCAGAATGTTCGGCCACCCATTGCGGTGCAAACCAGCAACATTGAACATCCCAAAGGCTTGGTGTTAGCAATCACTGTAGCAAACGGATTGAGCAAGCCATATTGCGACGATCAAGGCGCCTTCTGGGTCAAAAACGGAGCCGACAAGCGGCGAGTGACCGCACGTGAAGAATTGCAACGCATGTTTCAAGATGTTGGCTTGATTCATGCGGATGAAGCCGCCGTTACGGGGATGGGTGTTGGAGAGCTTGCCCGTGACTATTTTGGTGACTTTTTTATGCGGGAATATGGCACCGACATCGACGCCCAGCATATTGCTCTGCCACAGCTGCTCGACAATATGAATCTTGCCAAGAATGGCACACTGAACGTCGCGGGTGCGCTTCTGTTTGCTGCACGACCGCAGCAGCGGTTGCCAACATTTATGGTCAAAGCTGTCGCGTTCCCAGGCAACGATTTGGCCAGTACTAGTTACCTAGACAGTCGCGATATTGTTGGTCGATTGGCTGACATACATCAGCAGTGTCTAAGTTTTCTTGCAACGAATACGTCGCGCCGGCAAGGAGATCAAAGTGTCAACTCCACAGGGGAACCAGAGATTCCTTTGATTGTGTGGGAAGAACTAATTGCCAACGCACTAGTCCACCGTAACTATTTTGTGATGGCCGCGGTAAGGCTCCTGATCTTTGTCGATCGCATCGAGATTGTGAGTCCCGGTCACTTGCCTAATAACTTGACTGTGGAAAACATAAAAGCCGGCAATTCAAATATTCGGAATCCAATTCTTGCATCTTTTGCCGCCAAAATTCTGCCGTATCGAGGCCTCGGTAGTGGGATTTTGCGAGCGCTCAAAGCCTATCCGGATATTGAATTTGTCGACGATAGAGTGGGCAATTTGTTTCGCGTGATCGTGAAACGTCCATTGTCTTCGGAATCGTGAGCACTGGCGGGGTGCATTTGCCACGACACGCGACAATGGCTAGCAGGCCGTAAAATCCGCAGCTGTCGTTGCAACGATATCGCGCGATGTAAAAAAGCGGGTCGCGGCCTCGACGTGCAGCGGAAACGCAAAGATATCGGCGAGGCCGTGAGGGCCAAACACCAGGCCGCGCTCGGTGGATTCGTGATTTGGCACAAAGGCGGGCAGGGTGGCAGCTTCGACCATCGGCGCAACGCCAAACAGCAATACGCGATTGGGCCGTGGGGCACTCGACGCAAACCACAGCGGGGTGATGTGCGCAGCGTCGACGATCACGCCGGATTCTTCGTGCACTTCACGAGCGCCGCCTTGTTGCCAGGATTCATGATCTTCAAGGAAGCCGCCAACCAAACCGAGTTTGCCAAGCTGTGGCGGCACGCCTCGGCGCACTACCAATAAGCCAACCCGGGTTGCCGTGTGCACAGGCACTAGCACGACCGAAACCGGAACGGGATTGGCCCAAAGTTGGGTTTGGCATTGCGTGCAGGTGCGTGGGTACACCAGCGGTGGCACAAACGCCGTGCCGCAATAGGAACAAAATGAATCGCGCGTGAGCATGGCAGATACTAGGCCAGGCTTGCGACCCAGCGCATACCGCGCGCATGTTATTCCTACGCCATGGCGACGATCGAACAGCGCGTGCGCGAGTT
>JAYWHS010000778.1:0-2770 GCA_043777635.1 Kofleriaceae bacterium
GGCTTCCTGTGGATGGGCTTTGACAGTGAAAAACGTGGCCTACATGATTATATTGCGCGCACCTATGTGGTGAAGGCGCAGGGTTAAGGCTTTACCTAGGTCATGGCTTCGCGCCTTTCTTCTATGTTGGTCCGCGACGGTATCGTCGGGGTTAAGCGTCTTGAAAAAGCGTTTCGGCGCCAGGTAGTGTACGGCGGTAATCTCGACACAGTGCTACTGGAGATGGGGCTGATCGCGGAGGAACGGTTATGTCAATATTTAGCCTTATCAAGTGGCTTACCGCCAGCCTCGCGGGCCGAACTGCCGTTTGATCAACTCGAAAGCGTGCGCGGCCTATTACCGGAAAGCGTAGCGGGCAAACACCGCGTTGTGCCACTTGGTATCGAAGATGATGCGATCCGGGTTGCCGTCCACGCGCCGGTTGACATGACGCAACTCGAAGATCTTGCGGATTCCATCGACCGTGCGCTGCAACCGTTAATTGTACCGGAGTATCGCTGGCACGTTTGGTTCGGGCGGGTCTACGGCGGCATGCCGCTCGATCGCTTTGCCGTGCTCGCCGCCGAGCTTGATGCCTACGCCGAAGTTCAGCCCGTAGGCCGCGCGCAGACGGTCATTATTTCCGAGGAGCCAGCACGGCCGCGACCGGTAACGTTACAACCCACGTTGCGCATGGAAATGCAGGTCGAAGCTGCGCCCGAGTACGCTGCACCGACGGCAAACTCTGAGCGCAACAGCAGCCGCCGCATTACGCTGATTGGCCTAAAACCAGCCCGGGCGCAAACCGCCGAGCCTGTCCCAGCTGACTTTGCTGGCATGGTAGAAGAGCCGCCGTATCGCGATACACTGCCGCCGCAAGATGTCAGCGCCACGCCATACATTGCGAGCGCGCTCGCTGTGCCGCCGAGCGTGACCGCCCAATTGTGGCAACGGCCCGTGGTGAGCAATCCGCACGCCACACTACCGTTGCCGCCACTGATCAAAGCACCGGCCGCCGCGGGTGCTAGCAAAACCCCGGCTCGTATCACCAGTGCGCCGCCCATTTCTGCCGCTGCGGCCGCGCTCACCGCGCCGGCCGTGCCACGAGTCATTGAAGTTCCGGCGGATCGTATTTCGGGCCCACGCATCGCGTACTCCGAACTGGCTGGCGATCGGGCGACTACCGAACCGATGCCTAGCGATGCGCCGAGTGTGGCGATCGCGTCAGCAGACACCGCGAAACCGCCGGTGGCACCGGTCGCCGCGCCTGGTCCGGCATCATCGGCGGTACCTTTAGTCGTCGCTACGCTAACACAAACAGGCGGTGCCAGTGCCGCTTCGGCTGTGACGCGTGCATCAACCGCGAGTATTTTCGACGAGAAAATCGCCCACGCCGGACCGTTATCACCACTCGCCGCCAAACAATTACTATTGTCAGCCGAAGATCGCGATGGAGTTTTTGTCACGCTGTTGCGCGCGGCGCGCTATCGCACACGATTCGCCGGCTTGCTCACCGTGCAAGGCGGTGCGGCCATCGGACGCTTTGCTTTGACCGATGGCCACATCGATGCCAAAGCCTTTGCTACCGTCTTGGTACCACTTGATATGGCATCGCCGTTTCGCACTGCGTTGGTAACCCGCCAGCCATATGTTGGGCCGTTGCGTGGCTCAGATGATTCACTCGACCTCATGCTGCGGCGCATGGGTGGATCAATCCCCGCGACCGGCCTGATTATGCCAATCACGGTACGTGACCGCGTGGTGGCGCTCATGGTTGCGCATCGCCTTGATCGTGAACTCACGCTGCCCGATATCGCCGACGTGTTGTCGCTCGACCGGTTGGTCAGCGATGCGCTAACCCGGGTTATCATGCGGCACAAAACTGCAAACCCCGAAGAGTCGGCGGCGCGAGCGCTGAGCGAATCCGACGTTGGGCCACCGAGCGCAGCTGCTGAGGCACCGGCGTTGGCTACTGAGTCGCAGCGATCGTCGACGGCCATACCAATTATCTCGCGCCGCACCGATGTCCACGATACTGCGGCGGCCAGCGCTGCGGCCGAACTCGAAACTCGCTCCCTGCGTGCGCCGACTGTGCGTATGGAAAGCGTGGAATACGGCACCGAAGTCACCATCACCGCTGATGAACCACGCACGATTGATGAAATTCTCGACGATGTAATGGGCAATGTCGCCGATGTAGCCGAAGATGCACTGCAAGAAGCATCCGAGCGTGCCGCTGCGATGCTGCCTTTGATCAACATGCGATTTCCTGGGCGCCTACGTGTTGATCGCTTTGCGGTCGCCGGCCGACCGTTGCGAGCAGCACAATATGGTGGCTTACTCGAACTCATTGTGCGCATCGGTTCGGATGCAACTGAGTTGTTGATTCAAAAAATGGCTGCGCCACAACGCGACATTCGCTTCTACGCGACAGTGTGTTGCGTGGAACTGCGGCCCAAAGCTGCCGTCGGTGCGTTGGTTGAACGTTTGTTCGACAACGACTATGGCGTACGCGCATGTGCCATTGAAGCGTTGAGTGGTTATCCCCTGCGCGATCTCGAAATCGCGTTGATCTCGACGCGCCAAGCCTTGCACAGCGACGATATCGACCGAGTTGCTGCGGCCTGCCACGCTACTGCCGAGATTGCGGATGTTAGTGCCGTACCCGATCTGCTAGCAGCCATGGCGCGCGGCGATCGCTTTGCCGATCACGCTCGGGCTGCGTTGGGTTGGTTATCGCGTCAAGATTTTGGCACCAGCGAGCGCAAATGGCGACGCTGGTGGGACGACA
>JAYWHS010000779.1:0-35225 GCA_043777635.1 Kofleriaceae bacterium
GGTGGCGGTGGTGGCGGTGGCCAAGTTGATGCGCCGCCGCGCGACGGCAACAATCCTGGCTTTCCCCGTGGTCGCGTTTGTTTGTCCACCGATTTGCGCTTTCCGGCACGTTGCGCCAATACCGGCGCCGACGGATTTACGGTGACCTATGGCAACCTACAAGCGTCCACCGACGCTGATGGATCATTTGCGTTTACCGCAACGCCGACGACCACGCCCAAGGTAGTCAAAGCCAGCCGTGCCGACTTCATTACATCACTGGTGCCAGCGGCCCAAACTGTGCTGATTCCCACCGTGGCGACGTCGGTGTATGACCAGTTTTTGTTCGACAATGCGTTTGTCTTGCCGACCGACAAAGGCACCGTGTTCGCTCGGGTGCTCAATGTTGGGGCGGCGTACAGCGGCGCCACCGTCGAATCCGTGCCGGTGGCGTTGGCGAACACACGATATGCCGGCAGCAATGCCATCGCCTGGGAAGTCACCGCCACCGGGACCGAAGGGCTTGCAGCATTGCCAGGCGTTGCAGCCGGCACTATCGATATCGTGGTCACACCCGCCGTCGGCACCGCGCGCACGTTCACGGGCATTCCGGTCGAAGGCGCGGCGGTCAGCTTTGTCGGTCTAGAAATTTCACCGTAGCTGCTGCAACGCAGTTCGCCAGCCGGCCAATTTGTCGTCGGTTTCACGCACCTCGGCCAGCGGGTCCGAGTCGGCGACAATGCCGCCTCCTACATATACGTGCAGCGCCGTTTCGGTGAGCACGCCAATACGAATGGCAATGGCCAACTCCAACGCTGCGGCACCGTCGGCGCGACCAAACCAACCAAAACCGCCGCAGTACGGGCCACGGGACCACGGCTCTACTTCCGCGATGATCTGCATCGCACGAACTTTGGGTGCGCCGGTAATCGACCCACCCGGAAACGTTGCTCGCAACAACGCTGCAATCCCGACCTCGGCACGCAAGGTGCCGGTGACGCGCGAAACACGATGATAGAGCTGCGGCAATTCCACCACGTAACCAATGTCCGAAACCCGGACACTGCCAACTTCACAAATCCGACCCAAATCATTGCGTTCAAGATCGACGATCATCAAATGTTCGGCCGAATCTTTTTCGCTTTGCAACAACTCAGCGCGGGCCACGGCATCTTGACCGACATCGCCAGTGCGCGGCCGTGTTCCTTTAATCGGGCGAGTCTCGACTCGGCGATTGCGCTGCTGCAAAAACATTTCCGGCGAAGCCGAGACTAGCGCGGCACCGGTAAATTCCAACATGCCGCTATACGGTGCGGGCGCCAACGCATTGAGACCAGCCAACAGCGCCAACGCATCGCCGGGGACGACCACCGAGGCCGACCAACGCCGGGCCACGTTGACCTGATACACGTCGCCCGCCACGATATATGCCTGCACCGCAGCGATGCGCGCACAGTGCGCCTCGGCAGAATCATCGGCGCCCAATGGACCTAGCGAGGGAGGCGGGGCCGCAACATCAGTATCTGCGAGCATTGCCAACAAGCGGCCAGCAGCAGCGCTATCGCGTGCCAGCAACTGCGGCGTAGTGGCTCCCGGGGCCCAGCGCCACAATGCGGGATATGCGGCCAACACAACATCGGGCACCTCGCGGGCATGCGTCGGCACCGCTTCGAGCAATGCACCGGCTTCATAACCGAGATACCCCATCACATACGGCAGCGGATCAGCATCGCTGGTCGGCCAAGCCGATGCAGCGACAAACTGTTCGACAACGTCGGCGACGTCGCCGGTGCCTTCGGCAACCACACCGCCATCAACATCAATGATTTGATAGGCCGCGCCGTGCATCACAAGCGTGGCACTCGGCCGCGCCGTTACAAACGACCACTGACCCAAACCGTCGTCATTGCGACCCGACAGTAAGATCGCGCGACCGCTGCCCACTGGCAAGCGCGTCGCCCATGCCAGCGGCATCACCGTGACAGCTCGCTGCGACGCTGCGGCGGTTCAAGCAAAATGACACCTTCGCCGCTGCACTCAACCATGGTGACCGGCCGACCGTCGGCAACGTTGACCGCACGCGGTACCACGCGGCCGATCCAGCCTGCCAACATTGCGACTGGGACAGTGCACGGCGCGCTTGCGGAAAGCTTGATACGCATCAACGGCCGACCATGCAGCGCTACGGCACCATCGCCGCGAAATTGTACGACCGCAAATTGGCCGCGCATACCTGGTACGTTGCCATTTTCCCAACGCAGCGTACCTTCAAAAGCGTAGACCAAATCTTCGCGCAAATATAAAATATCGTCATCCAGCGCAACCGCCGTAAAGTAGCCATCACCTGGATCGACCACGAAATAGCCTTGCCCGGTCACGACCATGACCTCCCGACCGAGCGGCGCAAAGGGTTCGGTAGTTTGTTGGCCGCGAATGCGTCGTGTCGCTGGTTCAAAAGCTAAGGCACCGCCGATCATTACGACGCCATCATTGCGCGACCACAGGCGTTGTTCGATTCGAGCGACCAACTGACCGCCAGGCGCAACCGTAAATGCATACGAGGTTTCATCCGGCCGGACCAAGTCGGTGGTGGCATACACCGAGAGTGCAATAATCCCCGTCGGTTCCTCCAATGCCGCCGCCGTAACTACACCAGCCTGCGGTGGCAGTTCAGTGCGCACAGCACCAAGCGCTGGTGCCGCTTGCGCTACGGCACGGGAAATCGCTGTGGCGGAAGCGTTCGCCGTACTCACTTCGGGCACCGCCGTTCGGCTGGCGTTCCGAAGCGGCGACACAAATTGCCCCGAATCGCTGATGCTTGGCTCCGGCTTGACGACTGGCAGCGCATCGTTGTCGACGGTGGCACCGACATCATCGGCATCCATCGCATCAAACGCTGCGTCCACCGAGGCATCGTCGGATTCGTTTTTGGCTGGGGTCACTGCGAGCGGCGGTGGCTCCGTGAGCCCGGCCCCGCCACGTCGTGGCAACTCACGCGCAATCGTGGCGCGTTGTTCAGGCGTAAGATTTTGTTCGATTTCCGCTGCCAAATCATGCTGGCCTGCAAGCAAAAAACCTCGATATGCTTCGAGAAATCGGCCGGCGCGTGCGTACGCCAAGCCAAGGAAACTCACTGCACGCCCCGAACTTGGATCAATCGCCCGGCTGCTTTCGAGCGCTGCGATGGCGGCGTCGGCATCGCCGAGCTTAAGGTTCACCAAGCCGAGATTCAACCGGTGCGAAGCATCTTGAGGTGCGCGGTTGATCAAGGCTTGATACACGGGTCGCGCTTCGGCAAATTGACCTGCACGAAAATGGGCTAAGCCCAGCATCGCCAAAATCCGGCCGTTGCCAGCATCAAGGTCGAGCGCTCGTTGGAAATGTAAGGCCGCCATGCCCGGCTGCGCGAGACGCATTTGCTCGTTGCCTTGGACCACCGCCTTTTCAAATTCTTCGCGGTCCATCTCGGAATTTGCAGACACGGTTGAGTTCGACGACACCGGCTGAGTATACAGCTTTCGCAGCGCTAGTACCAATGCCGCTCAGGTAAGCGTACGCGACCGAAACGCCGACACCTTCCTAGATCGTCTTGAGCATACTCGGCACACCGACCACGAACCTCGGGCCTCCGCGCTCGAAACATGCGCAACGGGTTGCCTCGCTCCCCAGCGTTCGCTGGGTTCGCTTCATCTTGGGCCGATCAGGGCCGCCGCGCCGCCATCAGCGTCGCGCTCAACGTGCGCGAAGGCTCGGCACACTTTGCCCATCATGGAGCGAATCAGCACACGCTTCCGCTTGCGAAGTTGAAGCAGCGCTCGACATCACACAATGTTGCGGCTTCGACGGTCTTGCGGATCGCGTGGCACCTTGGCCGGTCGGGCTGCTGCGATGACCACCGCCTTGGTGCGTCGTCGATAAGGCTCCGTTGCCGTCGGCCGAGGTCCGAGTAAAACCTACGATTACTGAGGATTTCACCCAGACCCCTTAGGTGATTGGCATTGGTACTAGCGGCCGATCCATGTGGCAACTTCGCGTTGCCAACCCAACTGCCCTTCGGCTGTAATTTCGACCGTAATCGCACCATCTTGGTCGGTACGCAGGACGCGGCTTCCGACCTGCTGCCATCGCGCCAACACCTCGGCATGAGGGAAGCCAAACGGATTGGCAAATCCACACGAAATTACCGCGATGCCCGGGCTCACCACGTCGACCAAGGCCGACGTCGAAGATGTGCGCGAACCATGATGCGCCACTTTCACTACGTCGACGGTCGACAACGACGTAAGCAGATTCATTTCGCCTTCAACTTCGACATCGCCCAGTAACAGCACCCGCCGCTTGGCATATTCAAGCAGTAACACGGCGGAATTGTCATTGACGGTTCGCACTGGATCACTCGCTGCAAGCACGCCGCTAAGATCACCACGCTCGTACCGCGGGGCCAACAACCGCAACGTCAACCCTGGCTCCGCTGCCACGAGCCCCAATGGCGGCCGTCGAATGTGGACACCATGGGCGACCAGCTGCGCCACCACTTGGCCAAATTCGCTCGTCGGCTCATCAAATCCAACGGGCAGCCAAAGCCGTTGCACCGGCAGCTGCGCAACCACTCGTAACAAGCCGAGATAGTGGTCGGGATGCGGATGCGAAATCCAAACGTCGTCGATATGGTGGATGCCACGCGCCCGTAGCGCACGCACCACGGCATCGCCGCTGGCAGTTTTAGCGTTACCTTCGCGATTCGGAAAACCACCGGCATCAATGAGCCACACCTTGTTGCCCGGGGTTTCAATGATCACCGCATCGCCTTGGCCGACATCAAGAAACGTCACCCGCAGTGTCGCGCGGTCGCGATGATCGACACCCAACCACCAGGCCGCCAGCACCACGGTGATGACGACAAGATCCGCGGCACCACGATGCCGGCGAGCCAACAACCAAGCCATCCCTGCAACTGCCAGTATCGCCGCGACTCCACTGGCAAGCCCGACGTGACCAACCGGTGCGAACGCTGCGATTTGCGAGGTCACCATGTTAGCGAAACCGGCCACCTTGCCGACCCAAGGCAACACAACATCACCCAGCTGGGGCCAAACGCTGGCAGCCACGAGCGCCAGCAAGGCAGCGGGAATCACCAGCAATTCAATGAGCGGCAACACCACCAAATTCGCAAGCACGCCAGCTATCGCAACCTGTTGAAAATGAAACGCAGTGATCGGCGCAGTGACCAAGGTTACCCATAGGCTGACTCGAAAACTCTGGCCAAGCCAGCGCAGCAGGCGTTGCCAACGTACCGGTTTATCGACGACGACCGAAGCCACCGATGGCAATGTGATCAGCACGTAGGTCGCAGCAAACGTCAGTTGAAACGACGGATCAAAAACCTGTAGTGGCGCAACCACCATCATCAGCAACGCGACGACACCCCAGAATCGGGCGTGCGCAGGACGAACGTGGACAACCCGTGCGGTGATCACCAACGTTACCGCCAGCATGGCTCGCCACGTCGCAATTTGGCCGCCGGTGAGCAACGTGTAACTGAGTGCAGCAAGCAGCGCCGGAATTGCAGCGACCCGTACCGGATCGCAACGTTGGCCGATCGGCAGGATTGCCACGAGTCGCCGCAACAAACCCAACGTCCCAAGCGCAACGACGACCAGATGCAGGCCACTCACGCTGAGCGCATGAAAAACACCCGCGTCGCGCCAGCGTTGATTCATGGCTTCGTCAAATTCCCAGCGGTCGCCAAGCACAACGCCGGCGGTGACGGCGCGGCCAGCCCCGGCCGGTATCGAGCGATCAAGTGTGGCACGCCAAGCGCGATGCCAATGTGCGACCACCCGGCCCAACGTCCAACGGTAGCCGACGACGTCGACGGTTGCCCCTGTCATGACGCCATCAATGCCGCGCGCGACGCCAGCGAGCACGCGGCCTTGATTGCCCGGATTATTGAGTGCCCGCGGTGCCCGTCGCCGGCCGTGGACCAACACCTGATCACCTGGCCACAATTGCGACGGCGCATGCAGCTCAATCGTCTGAGCTTCGGTGGTGGTGACCGCGATTCGATAACTGGCCACGCCTTCGATCGGCGCGCTGCGTTCGATCGCGATAACCTCGCCACGCAACGTAACGGGCACCCGTGGATCTTGTTGGCTCGGCGTTGGCGCAGGTTGCAACCGCACCAACCCGACGCCGAGCAGCGACCAAAAAAACCAACCAGTTACCCGTGCCTGCGGGCAGCGCCGAGCAGCGATTACGACGACTGCACCTGCAAGCATCATCAGCACGTATGCAACCTCGGGCCACAGCGCGGTAGTTGCAATGGCCAACGCCGTACACATTGCGGCTGCGGCCGGGGTCGCAGATCGACGCGGAGTATCCATCGCGCGGCTATCGGCACCACCACGATAGAGTTGCCAGAAATGTTTACAACTACCGCGCCACCGACGGTGAGTCGCCCATTGCTAGCGCTTCGCCGAAGCCACCAACGCAGTCGCGCAACCGATCAACAGCAACCCGAGCACGATGCCCAGATGAATGTGTTCATGAAATAACAAAGCGCCCCAGCCAACCGCAAAAATCGCTTGAATGTAGCCAATCGCAGTAGCGCGCCCCGCAGGCAACAGCGCGAGCCCACGCGTCAAAAACACCTGACCAATCTGCGTGGTGATACCGACGCCAGCGAGCAGAAGCCATTGCACAGGGTTGGGCCATTGCCAATGCCACAATGCCCATGGCAGCGCCAACGGCGTTGCGATCAACGGAAAGTAAAACACAATCACCAAGGGGTCTTCGGTCTTGGCCAATTCTCGCACCGTCACATACGCCGTGGCCGAGAAAAACGTGCCAATGATGGCGACCGCCACTGGCCACACCGCGGCCGAGCTCGCACCGCCACCACGCATCAGGTTAACCAACACCACGCCAGCGAGCCCAAGTGCAATCGCAACGCCGACGCGGAGGGTCACCCGCTCGCGCAAAAGCCACCATGCCAACATCGCAGTAACCACCGGGGTCGCATTTTGAATCAACGTCGCATGGGCCAACGGAAGATGACCGAGTGCGGCGTAGTAACAAGTTAGCCCACAAAACCCAATCACGCCGCGAAACATCAAGCGCTTGCGCTGGGTTCCCCACGGCGCTATCCCGGCACGCTTCACCATGAGCCAAGACAAGCTCAAGGTGACCACGCCGCGAAAAAAAACCATTTCGCCCAACGGCAGCTCAACGCTGGTGCGTTTAACCAACACGCTCATCACGCTAAAGGCCATCGCGCTCAAGATGATAAATATGACGCCACGACGTGCAGGACTACGCGCACTGTCGGCCATCGCCCGATGCATACCCCGAGCCGCTGCAGTGCGCATGTGTAGGTAGATGCGATTCGCATGACTTTCGTCGCAATATCCGCCCGCAGCAGCTTGCCGACAGTGGCAAAAGAACTCTAGCATCGCGTTATGTTTCGAAAATTCGCATCGCTGGGGCAGCGGCGACCAGTCCGTCTACGCGTCGCCATGTTCGTTGCCGTTACCTGCCTTGCCGCAGCCAACGCGCCTACCGAGGCAGGCACTGTGCATGGGCGCCTTGACCTGCCGCCTGCGCCGGCTCGGCCAGCCACCACGAGCCACGGATTTTTGGCTGCACTACCCAACCTGCTTGCACCCATTCGCAGCACAGACCCAACTCCATACATGTTTGTCATGCTTGATGCCGGCACGCCCATGCCGGCCGCAGCGGCACAAATTGAGCTCGCGATCGTTGGCGAACGGTTTTCGCAAACCTTACTCGCGCTACCCATGAACGCCGAATTGGTAATCAAAAATTCAAGCAACACGCCGCGCGCCTTGCGCATCGCCGAAGCTCCGCAACTTTTACCTAAAGTTCAGATCAACCCCACCGGCAAACAAGCGTTTCGGCCATTGAAAGCCGGCGATGTTTACACCATCAGCGATTCCGAAGCGATGCACCTCACCGCCACGGTTGTGGTGACCCCAAGTATGTGGGTGGCGCCGGTCAGCCCCGACGGCAAATTTGAATTCGCCAATATTCCTGAAGGCAAATACGCAATTAAGGTCTACTACAAATCGGGATGGATCGATAAACCCGAGCCTGACTCGGTCACCGTAACCGCCAGCGGCAAAGTTGAGCTGCGCACCAAAATCCCTGCGGGCTTCCCGGTAAAGAAATAGACCCGTCATGTATTTGTCGAAAATTTGGTTATTCCTCCTCACGTTAGTCGCGACCGCCGCAGCTGCCGTGGCCTTGTTAATGCCGCGTCCGGCCGAACGCAGCACGATTGCTGCAAACCAACAGCGGTTGGCAACTGCATGCGGCTTCGTCAACATCTTACTTACCGACCAAGCACGGCAACAAGTTGGTGTAGCAGCAGTGTTTGCCACCGCGCCAGACCTTGTCGCTGCGTTGTCAACTGCTTCGAATTTGGAAAAAATCGACGAGCCCACCAACCTCGCAGTCCAAAAAATCGGTCGCAGCATGGCCGATTCGCTCAAAGAACATGCGCCAGATTTTGTCATGCTGCTCGATAAACATGGGCGCGTTGTGGCGCGCGTTACCCTCGACGAAAAAGACTTCGGCGACGTGGCCGCCGGTCGCCCGGTAATCGACGATGCATTAGCTGGCTACAACAGCGACGACGTTTGGGTGATGAACAAGACGATGTATCTGGTCCGTGGCGCGCCGGTGGTGCGGCGAGATGCGCCGGTAGATTATGTCGGCGCAGTGCTATTGGGACACGCAGTCAACCCAAAACTCGCCAGTCGGTTAGTGGCTTCGCTGGCAACGCCGGGCGTCGAAATGGGTTTCTTTTTAGGTAAAACCACCGTCGCATTGTCCAAGGCTGATTCGTTGGATTCCGAAGCGTTAGCCAAAGCAGCCGCAGCACTCAGCGGGCCACGCGCCAACGACTGTGTGGCGCAACCTGTCGCATTAACTTCCTACACCGCCGTCGTCGCGCGCGTGCCCGGTGAAGCTGAGCTCAAAAACGGCTACTACGCTGTGCTGTTGCCACGGCCCAACGCCGTGGGGTTTATGGGCACGCTCAAAGCTATCGACAAAAGTGACTTAGCGCCCGCAGGTTTTCCTTGGTCACTACTGGGTGCGGGCTTTGCGATCGCCCTCGCGTTAGGTGTTGGCTTCATGGTGCTCGAAGCTGACCGGCCGCTCAAACGGTTAGCGCTCGACGCGGTAAAGCTCGGCAAAGGTGAAACTGAACGCTTGGCTGAAAACTCCCACGCCGGCAAGTTTGGCTCGATCGCGCGATCGGTAAATATCCATATCGACAAAGTGTCGCGTGATGCCAAAAGCGCCAAACAAGATTTGGACGGGCTTCTCGGGCCTGCACCTGAAGGTGGCCTCGGCACCATTGACTTGCTCGCGGCGGCAATGCCAGCAATTCGGCCAGGCGGACCGGCCCCCGTCGCCAAACTGCCACCGTCGGAATTCAAATTCTCTGAGCCAGCCAAAGAGCTTCCGGTAACGCGCGCACCGCCGCCAGCTGTGCCTGCTCGCCCACCCGCAAAACCGCTGGTCGCACCGGCTGCATTTGCGGCAACCATGGCCGCCCCACCAGTGGCCGCGACTACCCTGGCATCGGTTCCCGCGAAAGATGATGATCTATTGACCGAGGCTGACGGCGAGCCGTCGAGCGGTAGCGAACCCAACGCGATCGATCCTTACTTCATGCAAATCTTCGAGCAATTTATCGCGCTCAAGAAAACCTGTGGTGAACCGATTTCTGGCGTCACATACGGCAAGTTTGCCGACAAATTGCAGAAAAATCGGGTCGAGCTGATTACCAAAACCGGTTGCCGTGATGTGCGCTTCACGGTCTACGTCAAGGATGGCAAAGCTTCACTCAAAGCCAGCCCAGTTCGCGACGAAGCCTAGTACCGCAGATCCGAAGTCCGTTCAGGGTTCCTGAGGATCTGCGGTACAAAACAACAATGTTGCGAGGACCGAGAATCGAGCGCGATCACGCACAGGTTTTTCCCGGCCTCACCCGAAGGGGCCCGACGTGGAGCGAACCAAGCGAACGCTTGGGAGCGAGAACGCCCAAACCGTGATCGAACTTTGGATTTGAGGTGCTGCCATCTCGCCGTAGTGTCGGTGCCTTAGGGGTAGCGGCAAAGCTTCGCTCAAAGCCAGCCCGGTCCGCGACGAAGCCACCGAGGTGCGTCGTCGGTAAGGTGCCGTGGCCGTCGTCGGAGTACCGTCGGCCGAGTCCCGAGTAAGACTTTACGAGTATAGAAAATTTTATCTACTTGCTGGCATCGGCCCTAGCGTCGGTCAGTCAGCGGAGGTAGCGACAATAAGTTGGGCCCGCAATTGTTGGGCCTCACCTAGTGCTTGCTCGGCAGAGGGCCGCGCACTCGCAATCGGATTGCCCAGGCGCATCACATGATCACGAAAATCATTGGCGACCGACGGAGCCTCGACGAACAACTCATCGGGTAACTGAAAATCGCGATGCTCACGCGCGCTGTTAAGCACCTGCTCCCGAGTCCACGGGGTAGCGCCTTGCATCATCTCAAACAACACAACGGCCGAAGCAAAAACATCGATCGCTGGCGAAACTTCGCCGCGCCGTTGCTCCGGCGCCATGTACGCAAGCGTGCCGACGGCATCCGCCGCGCGCGCCGAAGTTGGCCCGGTTTTCCAGCCTTCGCTCGTACGATCGACGGGCCCCGCTCCGAGCGTGCGCTCGTTCGCTCCATTTCTGGCCTCACGTTCAAGATCTGGCAGATGGGCAACACCAAAGTCACCCAACATAATTTCGACACCCGGCAGATCCGGATCGCGGCGAAACATCAAGTTGCCAGGTTTAAGATCGCGGTGGACAATGCCGTTGCGGTGCGCCGCAGCCAGCGCTGACAAAATTTGCACGTGCCGTTCAATCGCGCGGCGAGGCGAGCGCCGACCCCGATCGCGCAGCAATTCGCGCAGCGTGCCACCGGCGCCCAACTCCATGACAATGCGGCGCGCCCGTTCATCGAGGTCAAGCACCGCCACAATATTGGGGTGGCGCAGCGACGCGGTAATTCGTGCTTCGCGAAAGAACATGGCGAGCGCCGCTGCTTTGCCATCGCTGGCTAAGTGTGGATGCAAAAGTTTTACTGCAACGTCGCGTTCCAACTCGGTGTCGCGCGCGACATACACCGCACCGGTGGCGCCACGGCCGAGCTCGCGCAACAGCCGGTAGCGGCCGCCACTGTCGATCGAACGCAAATCACCGCCTGCGATCGTTTCACCCGGCGCTGGCGCGTGGCGGCCGACGGCAGCACGCAAACGTTCAACCCGCATCAGGGCGTTGGGGAATTGCACATCGCGCACGAGCACGGCTTCATAGTGACGCAGCGCCGCAGCGTTATCGCCACGGTGTAATGCGTGCTCCGCGAGCAAAACATGAGCACGTAACGCGTAGGTTGCGTAGCCGGTGAGTAACTCGGCGTGATGTAACCCTAACTCAATTTCACGCCGTTGGTCATAGCGTTCAATTACTTCGGCGCGCAGCCGCAGCGTTGCCGCTTGGTCCACCTCGGGCACCGACAACAGCTTTTCGATCCACTCAATCATCAACCGTTCATGACCGCGCGTCCACATCGCATTCAGATGTTGGATCACTTCATCGCTGCTAAGTTGATCGCGGCGGCGGCCAGCCGCGACATCGACGATCAGTGCCTGCAAAAATATTTCATCGGCATCCGCCAAGTGAGTTGGCTCAATTTCAGTCGGCACGGCTGCCGTGTCGGCGCGTGCTGCAAGTTGGGCCGGCACCTTGCCGCCAAGTTTTCGCCGCAACCACGATGTCAACTTCATCGCTACTCGACCTCGAACACGGTGGTACCGATGTTAAATGAGTCACCGCGAATCAGTTGCACTGAAATCGGCCCGAGCGGTTGAGCGCAGAAAATGATCCGTTCACTGGTCGGCACGGCGGTTAGCCAAGGTCGCCCGTTACGAAAATCAATCTGTACCGCTAAGCCCCACGGGGTTAACACCGCCGGTGTATCCGCACGCGCAACCACCACGATCAAACCACGATCGCGGCCTTTGATGCAGCGTAAGCCCATGAGGTCACCTTCGCGACCAAATTCAAATTGCGCTTCATCGCCAAAATCAACTTGGCCTTGGGTCGCCAGCTCGGCTGTCGCTAACAACGGCAAGCCAGCAAGCCGAGAGCCATTGCGCGATTCGAGGTCGGCGATGCTGAACGTGGTCCCGCCATCGGTAGTGGTCGAGCGAATCTCGCCATGTTGGCGGGACACTCCACCAGCGCCGAGCACGACATCACACAATGGATCACGTCCAAACACCACGCGCGGATTGCCACAAACTACATATGCCGTGCGTGGTCCCGAGCGCAACACTAAGCGTCCGCCGGTGAGCAATTTGGTTTCAAGATCTTGCAACAATCTGCGGTGCGGTTGCGGATGCTCACTATTCGCAATCGCCGTGCGCAAGTCGGCGCAGGCTTGGTCACGTTGGCCGATTTCAAGATTGGTTTGATAACTTGCTAGTGCATTTTTTTCGGTGCGTTCGCGCAGCGATTCTTGATCGTCCAAGCCAATTGCGCGCTCAAGTTTTTCAACCAGACCACCGGCTGAGTACGCATGAGCGGCACCGGCAAAATCATTGATCGACTCAAGCGCTTCACCGGCACGGCCCCATTCGCGACCCTGCACCATCAACTCGGCGGCTTCGCGCACTCGGACCCGATCGCGTTCGGTAGCGATACCTTCGGCTTTGGCGGCTGCCCACAGTGCTCGGCCCAAGGCCGCTGCCGCAGTGGCACACAACTCGACGTCCTCGCCAGCCCATTGCAACGCATCGCGGAGCGCAGCCAACTCACCCGTCCGATCCGATGCCCGGGCGGCTCGGGCCATATGCATGCGCACCGCACCGTCACGGTTGCCAGCCAAGGCATAGCGCTCGGCTGCGAGATCCATATTGCCCGCCGCTTCGGCCTGTTCGGCTTCACGCAATGCAGAGGAAAACATCCTGCGAAACAAACTCACGCTTCGGTAGTATACCGGGTTTCACACATGGCGGTGCGTTGCGGTACAACCTACGGCAAGGCCCATGTTAAAAATTGATGAGTTCGTATCGCCAGACGGCACGTTGGCCCAAACCATGCTCAGCCTTGAGGCCGACAACGTCGTGCTGCACCAGCGCCCCGGGACCTCCGCGGGCTTACCGCTCGCAGCGATCGCCGTGGTTATGCGCCGTTACGGTCGGCCCTTTGATAGCGCTGGCCCAGTCGCCGGCGAACTAGTATTGCCCGACGGCAGCCGGCTTTGGGTGTTTCGCCATCATGCTGCGGTCGATGCCACCGGCCGCGATTATGTCGCTTGGCAATCGGCCACCGCCAGCGAACCGCCATTAGCGGCGATCGCCATCTCGGTCGCCGCAGCTTTGCGACATTTAGCGCAACTCGGCAACACTACGGCAACCTAGCTCAACGCGCTTGTGAGCGTCGTCATGGGCAGCGTCAACCACGACACCCGCCTGGCCCAAGCGCCATCCTCGCCGCTGCATCGTGGCGCACCGCCAGCGATCTGGCATCAGCATCTCGCTCAATTTACGTGAAGGCTCCGGTTCCGTAGGCTCGCAAACTCGTCGTCGTTTCTTTGACATCGCGCATGCTTCTGCTTTCGAAGTTGAAGCAGTTCTGAATATCGCGCAATCTTGCGGCTTCGATGTCGTGGATGCACGAGCAACACAAGTCTCGCCGGTCGGGTTGCCCCTATAACCACGGCCTTGGTGCGTGGGCGGTAGCACTCCGAAGCCGTCGGCCGAGTCCCGTCGGCCAAGATATCAACAAACAAGTGCTCTACGCCCGCGATCGTCCTAGCGCTGTTGTCGGCAGGCAACTGTTGGCAATTTCACAGCGTGACCAACTCGTATGCTACAGCGACGATGGCAATACCAACAGCGAGGATCTGGAGCGCATGTTTTGCATTCGACATGTTGCTTGCAGCAAAACTCGGCTTGCCAATTTTCTCCGACAATGCGCCGGCCACAGATAGGACGACTGCGCATGGGATCCATTTATGGAGTGAAGATCCTGACGGCCCTCGTGGCCAGCGCGGCTCCGCCGATCTCACCGATTCCTGGTAACCTATGCCAATGGACTCTGTCGCGATTCTCGTGCGCATCGACAATGGCACGGTGTGGCATCTTCCGCAGATCGAAAATCAAACGTACGGTATTGGACGCTCAACTACCAATTTGGTGGCGCTGCCCGAAGAACAATCCATTTCGCGGCACCATGCCGTGCTGCAGTGGCGGCCAGGCGGACACGAACTCAAGGTTGGTCGGTATGCGAGCAATGGAATTTTTGTCAATGGTCGCGACACAAGCCAAGCCATTGTGCAATTAACCGATTTCGATACCGTGCAATGTGGCAATGTCAGATTTCGTTATCTGCTCAGCGCCGATGCAGCGCTACGGGCAGCGCAGGTCGCTCAGGCCGTTACCGCAGCGACCACCCGTTCGTAACCGGGGAGCGCGTCGTCCCACATTAGCCCATTCAAGTTAACGCAGTGGCAGCAACAAGCCCCATGCGTCATCATTCGCAGTGTCGGTCGGAGTTGCACCGCCACCCTTGTACCCAACAATGAGTGCAGTATTGCCCGACACAGCACCGCCCCAGAATTGATCATTAAGGTTGGCGCCAAGTGCATACGTATGAATGCCGTCGCCGTAGGCGCGATCAAGCGCACCGTTGGCATCCAAGACTGCAAATACGGCATCTTGCGCCGCCATGTTGGACGGCCCCGCAGAACCGATCAACAGCGTCTTGCCACCTGGTAACGCAACCGCATTGCGACAGTTGTTGCCCGCCATCGTGCCGGATGGATCAAACACCACGGCACCATTCGGTGCGCCGCCCCACGTCAAATCTCGTGCGCCGGTTGTCAGATCGAAACGCAAGGAAATATAGTCATTGGTAACCCCAGCGGCACTTGATTCACGCCCATATCCACCAGTGACAAATTTGTTGCCGTGAATTGCGCCGTTGTAGGTTTCAGTTTGCGTAGCCAGTACGCTGTCGTGAAAAAAGCCTGCGGTCGCAAATGCCGGATCCAACGCGCCGGCTGCGGTGATTTTATAAATCAACGCTTGCACCGTATTGCCCACCGCTGGCGTCGTGGCGTAACCAAAGATCACCGCGCTACCATCTGGTAGCACCCGAATACCCCGAGGTGTAACGTTTACATTTTGGATATCGTGGGTGAACTTGCCGGCGGTACCAAACGTCGCATCGAGCGCACCATCGACGGTTAACCGCACGACGGCGATGTCAGAATCGGTTGCAGTTGCCATCGCACGTCGCTGCGCGCCGAGCACGTAAATCGTGCCGTTAGGCGCGACCGCGATACCCCGCGACGCATCGCGTTGCGCCGCAACCGTGGCATCGAGCGCGGTATTGAGGTCCAGCACAACGCTGCCTGCGGTGCCGAAGGTGGTATCGAGCGCGCCGGTGGTGCCGTCGATTCTGTACACAACGAGATCGCGATCAAGTGGATTCACGGTGTTTGCGATCGTTGCAACCACCACAATTTTGCCAGAAGGCTGCGCTGCTAAACCTATTTCGCCAGCGGCACCCGTTGCAGAAACGATGGCACTAACTGCAACTCCGCCCGTCCCAAACCCAGCGACTGGACCGGTAGCAGTGAGCTTGACCACGACTACCTGTTTGTTGCCTGTGAGGGTTCGAGCTGCAAAACCCGCTGCATAAAAAGTGTCAGCCGGCCCAGCGATTGCAGATTGCAATTGATCAGGACCGGCTGCCGACAACGGCACGGCAAACGGCGCTGGTGCAATGAATGGTGGTGCATCCACTAGTGGGGCATCGACAACTTTCGCATCAACCGCAGCTGGAGCGTCGGGGCTCCGGGCGTCCGGTGCGAGGGTCGAGTCACCACAAGCAAACAGTGTCGCGACGGTTCCGAGGGCAAAAAAAGATTTCATCATGGCGGGATTTCCTAACGGGCAGTGAAGTAACCCTAACCCTGCCTTATTTGATTTTGATTTTCAATTCTATTTTCAATAAATAACGATCAGAACCGGCCTTTGTAGCCCAGCTGCACCAGTCGCGGCGAATTGGGCCGGGCACCGTACGGCCGCCGCGAAACGATCACTTGCTCGTCGAACAAATTGTTGCAGGTTAGATACAGCTCAACTTCATCTCGAATACGTAGATGCGCCGACAGGTCGATGGTCAACAGTGCATCCGCGCGCTCGCTTGCAACGATCGTCCCCTGCCCTGCAACATCACGAGCCGCACTGCGCCAACGCGCCAGCGCGCCGACGTCCCAGCGTTTGGCTTGCAACTGCGTCGACACGGTCACTTGATGACGCGGCAAATACGGCAGCTCGTCATTTTTTGCAACTTGGCCCCAGCCCGGAAATTCGGAATCAAAACCCGAACGAAAGCCCGAACGAGTTTCGGTCAACGCCACTTCGATTGGTACGTTGTACCCTTTGCGCACCGGGATCACACTACTGCCTTGCACTTCAAGCCCGTACACCAGCACCGCACCACCGTTAAATTCGGTGCCGTCTTGCGCCTCCATACAGCCACTCGCCAGCGTGCAACTACCCTTGAGATTGGCGTAGTCACTCACGAACCCAATGGCATCAAAGCTCACTACCGGTGAGCGATAGCGCGCGCCCATTTCGTAGTTGATACTTGATTCAGGCAATATTCCGGCGGCCGCCGTTGGTGCCACCGGTACAAAGCCACGGTGCACACCAGCCAGTGCACTGACCCGCTCGGTCACATGATAGATCACGCCACCGCCGGGCAGCACGACCGCATATTGATCAGCCTTGGCCGGTGCAACACCAAGTTGATCTTTTAATCGGTAGGCGATGGCTTCGATGCGCAATCCCGCAGTGAATTCGAACTTGCGCCAATTTGCGGTGTCTTGGGCATAGCCCGCAAGCGCCAACGTTGAGGCGTCAGAATCTACCGCCGTCGCGCGCGGTCGCAATGCACGAGCCAGCACTCCAGCGGTCATCGTATAGGTATCCTCGTAGCGTTTGCGGTCAGCGCTGTCGTAGTGCAAGCGCAAACCGGCATCAACATGGTGCGACAGCTGGCCGTGCTTGCGTTCCGTGGTGAATGTACTTTGCACACCTTGCGAAACAAAGCTTCGATCATTTGTGCCGAGAACCAAGTCTTCCTCGGGCGCACTGCTATCGGCCTGCCCACTAAGAATCGCGTAATAGATCTGATTGGCGCCGGCATCCGGCTTGGCTAACAAACCATAAAAATCACGCTGCCCAATGAAGCCGTCAACCTTGCCCCACACCCGCGCAAACCGATGATGATACGCCACGGTTTCAATCCGCGTTCGATTGCTAAATTCCAGCCGATGGGTAGCGCGCAAGCGGACGTGCCGCCAGGTCATTTTATCGAGTTGACTGCCGGCATAGCGACGTTGCGGCGTCGCTGCAAAATCGCGATCGGTCAATCCGGTGTAGGTCTCGTTGGAAGTCTCGTTGGCGAACCCAACCCGCAGTTCGAGCCGCTGATACAGTTGCGCACTTGCCGACGACGATACCATTGCGGTGAGTTGTGCATCATTTTTGGCAAAGCCGGTCGGGCCACCGTTGTCGAGCTGTTTAAAACCATCGGTGCGCAGATGGACGTACTCGGCCATCACACCCCAACGCGCGCTGCGCTCGGCGGCACGCAGATGCAGCTTGCCGTACAAATTCGAACCGCCGGCAATATCGACGTAGCCGGTGCGTTGGCCCGGCATTGGTTCGTTTTGCATATCTACCGCGCCACCGACGGTGTTCGGGCCAAACCGAATCGCGGCTGGCCCTTTGGTCACCGCAATGCGCGATAGCCTGGTTACCAGTGGCGAAAAATATGCAGCCGGCGCGGTGTAGGGCGCAGGCGCGATCAAGACGCCATCTTCCATTAACGTGATTTTCGCACTTCGATCGGCGGCCACGCCGCGCATGCCAATATTTGGCCGCAAGCCATAGCCGTCTTCATCACGCACATACACGCCAGCGATCGCAGCGAGGGCTTTGTGAACGTCGTCGTATTCATTGCGTTCGAGTTGCTCACGGCCAACGGTCGCTTGCGCACCAGGCGGCGGACGGCCAATCACTTCGATGGTTTCAACGTCAGCAACCACCGCATCATCATCCTGCGCAGAAGTCGGCGGGCTGCCCGGCGTGGCCTGTGTTGGCGGGGTGACGATCGGCTCGGCAACCGGCGGCACGGCGACCGGCGGCGTAGCAACTGCCGGTGCATCAGCGCTTGGCGCATCAGCGCTTGGCGCATCTACAGGCAGCGCATCAGCGCTTGGCGCATCCGGCGTCGGTGCAGCGACGGCCGCGGCACAGCCTACAAGTGCGATTGTGCCAATCAGCGCTACAAAATCACGCGCATGGCTAATCATTATCAGTCGCGATGCTGTCGGGAGTCTCGAGCGCCAGCACTGTTAGGAACTGACTCTTGAGATCATCGGTAATCAATTTGACCGCAGCATACGCGGCCACCACCTCAGCATGATTCGAGGTCAAGGCCGCAAGAAAGCTATCGGGCAAGGCATCAACCTTGGCGACTGCTGCATCGATATTTGCAGTAATTCGGTCCGCTAGATCCTGACGACCAACCGCAATCAGAAAATCATCAAAACCAAGTCCAGGGCCCGCGACCGTAGTACCGGTAAACGTTTCACGCAGCACGCGTACATTGGCGCGCAGTGCAAAGCTGGCGCGGTCGGCGAAACGCAGTTCGACTTCGGCGATGCACGGCGTTTCCACGGTGCCACAACTATTAAGGGAGACACCCGACGATTCGCCCAGTTTCATCGTCTTGGTCATCGAGTCGACGTAAAACATCGCATCTGAAATCAGATTGAGTGCGGCATGGGCCGACGGCAGTGTCGACGCTGCGGTGCCCGCACCAATGAGTTGCACTGCATAGTTGCCACCCGTCGAGCGCCAAGCGTTCGCCAGTGTAGCAGCCTGGCCCGCAACGTCAGTAGCGAGCGCAGCCGCTAACCGACAACGCGCCTGCGGTAAGCTCGCAGCCAACGCATCCCAGCCAACCGGCGCGACCGCACAACTATGATTGTCGTTGGGCGGAAAAAGTAAAAACTCCATCGCACTTAAAGAACGTACGTTAATCGCGCGAGTGTCGATAGTGTAACCCGCCGGGTCATTCCAAATCGCAACCACATCGCGATCAACGCCGCACGGTGCCATCAACGGCCACGCATAAATTTTCGAACGCAACGCACTGTTATCCATTGCAGCGGGGCCAACCAAAATAGCGTCGGCACGTTGCCATGCGTCAACGGCATTGGACCACGCGAGTTGCGCTGCTTGGCGTGCCATCGCGACATTCGCGCCAGCATCCAACGCGGTGCAGTAGGATTGCACTGCGGCAGGCAAGCCTTGCGCGGATTGCTCGAACGCTTCTTGAATCGGCACTAGTACCGCGGAGACCAGGTGTTCAACCAGCGCGGCACGATTAAAGCCGCCATCGAAAGCGTCTGGCTCGGGGGTAGATTCGCCTCCACAACCGGCGACGGAGGTTACCAGCAGCGTGCTAGCTAGGGTTTTGACGGCAGTGAAATACGACAGCACATGATGACTATAGCAAATTGAAAACGATTATCATCTTCCAATTCATATTTTGTCAGCACCCGTTGCCCCAGCTCTCAGATCGGACGCAGCATGGGAGGCGTGTCGCGCGGCGCTGGCAGCACCCACCATCGTGGCCCAATGTCATTCATTTCAAGTAGATCGACATCAGGATCGATCAACATGACCGGGGCTCGACCGTTCAGTGAAATCGCGGTTTCGGCATGTAACGAAAATTCGCGATAGCCTTTGGAATGCAAGTCCGCGCCAACGTGACGGGCCAATTGCAGGATCAAATCAGGTTGGCCTGCCATTTCACGCTCTTGCCGAGTAGTCAAATAATGACCAGGTGGCACCCGCAGTTGTTTGCCATCGCTAAAGCGCGCGACAAACATCACCTCGCCGTGCTTTTCGCGGATCATCACATGCCACGCGAATCGCATGCCGTCTTCATTCCACAATACGTCGCCAGCATACCCAAGATGGCGAAGCGGCAGTGCAACTTGTAACAACATGTACCCAACAATGATGCTGGCAAGCGCCACCGTGCGAGGTCGCAACCGTGTCGGTGGCGGCGCCACCACGAACGCTGGTTCAGTATCGCGAGCTACAGCGCTAGGCGAATCCGCCACCGCTGCTTTGCCGCGCCAACGCGGCCATGCATACGGGAAAAAAATCAGCGCAGCGCTACTCATGATGATCGGGAACATCCCGATGTTGAACAAGTAGCCAGTGGCACCGTGAAACAGCAACAAGATCACGTAAGCCGGCAGGCGGGTTCGGCGCCACGACAACCAGATCACGATGGTGGTGTCAAAAATAAATCCGGCCCAACTCATCAAGCGAGCTAGCATCGGCTCGTCGAGCGCATCGCCAAGTACCGGAATGTGGGTGCGCGCCGACAACCAGATATTGAGTGGTTGCGCGTGCTCCAACCAATCTACTTTGGCTTTTGCCAAGCCGGCGAACACATATACGATACCCACTTGAAAACGCAGCAACCAAACCACCCACGCTGGCACCGTCGCGCGCCGCAGCGTTGGTAGCCGCCAAGCGTCTACCGACCAGTAATGATGGGACGGCAAAAACGTCAACAACAGCCCGAGCAGCACAACGAGATAGTGGTGGTTGAGATAGTTGGTGACATCGATCAACTGGGTATACGCAAAACCAATCGTGAAAAGGGCGCACGCCTGCCGTGTGTACGCACCGATCGCTATCGCCAGCGCGAGCACTGCAAGCACACTGTAATGAATGTACATGCCCGTGACTGACCAGGGCTGCACCCACGCAAAGCCGGGATACGTAAAAAACCAGCGCGGCTCACCGTACATCGGAGTGATCCAACCGGTGCTGAGAAATCGCAATGTCCCGCCGAACATCACCAATCCGAAAATAATCCGGAACATCGCCAACGACGCAATATCAACGGGCCGACGCCCTGCCGCCGTAAGGCGTGCAAGCAGCCGCAACTGGCGCAACGAGTCCGATGACATCAGGGCCGACTATACACGCTTGCAACGGCACCGCCGGCGGCACGTCGCCTCGCCCCGCGCATGTCGACATTGACCAGGACCTGCGGAATGTCGCCTTTACCAGTGCAGCGCCCGCTACTTGGTAAACGCGGGTTGTGCCGTCGGCGCGGGTTGGCCGAACCGAGTCTGTGCCCAACGCAAAAAATCTTCAGCATCTCGATCCAACGCAGCTTGGCACAATTCGATGACATGAGCTGGAAAGTCACGGCCAACGACCCAACGCAGAAAACTTTTTTCGGGTCCGCGTGCAAGCACATGCAGCACGGCGCCGCTGTGTTTGCCAAAGCCCATCACGATCACACCATTTTCCCAACGCAAGTGCCGTGACGGGCCAACCCAACTCGCACGACTTGGATCGCACACGCTGGCCACCGCCGACCAATCTTGGCCTTCCAACCCAAACGCTTTGAGCATGCCGCCAAGCACGCGACTGGTTGCCGCGACGTCAGCCGAAGCGCTATGCGCTGCTTCAAATCGACTGCCAACAAAGCGTTGGTGCGCGTGTTGTAAGCTGCGGGGTTCGCATTGTTGCCAAAGCCGAAATGGATCGACGATGGTTTTTTCAGAAAAATCGACGGGGGTGCGGCCAAGCCGAGTGAACTCCGCGGCCAGCATGTCGATGTCGAACGCCAAATTGTAGCCAACGAACACGTTGGCATTCGCAAACACCGTGGTGATTTCATCGATGCAGTCGGCGAACGGTGGACAATCGGCAAGCGCTTCGGCGGTAATGCCGTGGACCGCTTGGGCGCCAGGCGAAATAGCTACCGATGGCTTGAACCGCCATGTGCGACTCGGTGCGTCGTCCCCGAGGCCAAATTGCGCGCACAGCTCGATTACTTGATCACACGTGCGGTCGGTTCCGGTGGTTTCAACGTCAAACACGACAATATGATGCGCCGAGGGGTGGATTGACGTCTTGCCCGATTCAACCGCAGGACCACCGGCGGACATGTGGTTGGCCTGCGCCGGGTTAGCCTGCGCCGGGTTAGCTTGCGCAGCCCCTGCCCCCAATACTTCCGGCACCCCGGCCACAGATGCAGCCGCAACCGGCGTATGCTGGGTGTTGGTGGGAGGGGGCCAGTCGAAAAGGGAAAGATTGCCAGACACGACCACAGCGTAGGTGGCAACCCTGACACTCAAGCCGCGCGACTGATCGAAGTTTTACCCAGACTATCGCGCTAAGCGATCGAATCCCTTATGCAATTTTCGAATGATCCCGAGATCTTCCAGCAATCCGAGTTGTTGAAGGAAGGGCCTCGCGGCGTTGGGTTTGCCCCCGACCCTAGAAGTAGGCACAATGTCGGCGATGCAACGAATGAACGTAACTGCGTTGATAGCGAGTTTGGGCGCGCTTGGAGCTGGGCTAACTGCTTGTAAAGTGAAAGACCCTCCGCCCATCACAGCACGCTGGGTCGATAATTTTTCGCGTGACGAAATCGGCCGAAACTACTTTATCGGCACTGGCTCGTTAGAGCCCAGCACGGGCTACCAACTAAAAAACGGTGCACTGTCGGCGCGCGGTGCACACAACAAGCCACTGTGGTTGCGCAAAAAATTGCCACGCAACGTGCGCATCGACCTGATGGTGTGGTCCACCGAGGACCGCGGCGACATCAAACTCGAAGTCTTTGGCGACGGCTCGTCATTTGACCCAGACGGCGGCGGCTACACGTCGAGCGGTTACGTTTTCATATTTGGCGGCTGGTTCAATTCGAAATCCATGATTGCCCGCCTCAACGAACACGGCAAAGACATCGTTGAACGGCCGTTACCCAAGGTACTGGCGAATCGCAAATACCACTGGCGGATTGAACGGGTCGGCAAAGTACTAACCTGGTTCGTCGACGATATGACGACGCCGTTTTTACGCTACGAAGACCTGCGGCCTCTCGAAGATACCGGCCACGAATACCTCGGCTTTGACAACTGGGAAACCGATACCTGGTTTGACGATCTCGAAATAACGCCGTTGTAGAGCGACGCATGATGTGGATCGCAAGGCCGATCAGTAAAAAATCGCCCGACGGACGATGCGATTACAAAGCTTATCGCTATACTGTGGCGCGTTCACATCTGTGAGCACTCCAACGGGAAATGGAGCAATTTGGTAAATATACGCTGATCCGCAAGATCGGGACGGGTGGCATGGCCGAGGTTTACTTGGCCCGTACTTCTGTGGCCCAAGGGCTACACAAGACGCTGGTGATCAAAAAAATCCACTCGGCCTACGCCCGGTCGCGGCAGTTCGTAACGATGTTCATTGATGAAGCCAAAATTGCCCTTGGCCTCAATCACCCAAACATTATTCAAGTCTTCGATTTCGGTGCGGTTGGCGACACCTATTTTTTGGCCATGGAGTTCGTCGAAGGCTTCGACTTGCTGCGCCTGCTGCAAGAATGCGCCAAAGCCAAAATGCGCATCCCATACGGGATCTCAGCCCATGTGGTGCAGCAAGTTGCCAAAGGCCTCGACTACGCGCATCGCAAAAGTGATGAATTCGGCGAGCCGCTAGGCATTGTGCATCGCGATATCTCGCCGCAAAACGTGTTGTTGTCGTGGGATGGCAGTGTCAAAATCGTCGATTTTGGAATTGCCCGAGCGCGTGATGTCCACGAAGAACAGGGCGTCATCAAAGGCAAGTTCTCATACATGTCGCCTGAACAAGCGCGCGGAGAACCGGTAGATTGCCGCAGCGACGTGTTTGCCGCTGGGATTGTCTTGTTTGAAATGGTTTGCGCGCGACCGCTGTTTTCGGGCAAAGGCAAAGAAGCCTTAGAAATGGTCAAATCGGGAGCGATACCTCGACCGCGTGACTTCGCGCCTGAGTTACCGCCCACCCTCGAAAACATCATCCTGAAGGCGCTCGCATTTCACCGCGATGATCGTTTTGGCACCGCACGCGATTTACAACATGAATTAGGCCGATTTGCGTTGGAGTGGGCTCAAAGCAAGCAACAGTTCGTCGATTCCGGCAGCGTTGCGCAACTCGTGTCGCAGGTGATGCCGAATGAAAAACGCAGCGCATCCGCGCGGCCACCAGCAGAACCAAGCGCACGCGGCGCCGGCGCGCCTGCGGCAAGCAATAGTCGCGCGGGTATTATGGCGCCGTCGGTTCGCGACACGGCGTCGCGAGTTTCCGAGCTAGCATCGCCCAACCAAGAAATCTCGTCGATTCCAGGCTCATTAGCCGCAGTAGGTGATGACGTTTTCAAAACGCCTGGGCCGTTGTCGCCCCAGAATGCAGCGCACCAGGCAGCGGGTGCCGGATCACCGATCAACGCGATCAAAAGCGAACCCGAAGCCAAAGAACGCAAATACGTCTACGTGCTACAAGGTGTGCTGCGCGGCGTAGGTTCTCTCGAACGCCGAGTTGGCAGCACCTCTGCAGCTGCACTAGTAACGCAATTTTTCAACGTCGCACGCAACATCGCCTACAAACACGATGCGGTCATCGACCGACCCCGCGACGGCAGCCTCGCTGGCGGCCCTCGGCTTAGCGCATTGGATGGCAACACCGAAGCAGGACAGGCCGAGCTCGCCAGCGATGACCGTGAATCGGCGATGATTGTCGACCCCGTCGCGGCGGCGGGCAGTTCCATTGCAGATGTCAATGTGCTGCGAATTGTCATTGGCTTGCCGCTGGCGAGTGAAGACGATGCAACCCGCGCGATTAGTCTAGCCCTGGCGTTGGTCGACGCTCTCGATGGCATCGGCTCCGATGTGGAGCCCGAACTGCGCCTGGCTGTAGCAATTCAGCGCGGCACCGCATTGGTAGCCAAAAATCGCACGGGCCGACGCATGAGCGACGGTTTTGAGATTGAAGAAACCACCGCAGCATTCGCGCACAAGTTAGCCAGCCAAGCGCGCGGTGCCGAAATCCTGGTCGGCGGACGGGTGTTTCGCGCGGCCCGGAGCGATTGGAATTTTGAAGCGCTGCCGCAAATCGACATGCCGTCGGAAGAGACCGCGAGTTCGAGTCGAGTCGATGAAGATACTGACCCCGGCATCAAGCGCGCTCGGGTCTATCGCCTACGAGGCCCCAAAGAACGCGCGCAACGGTTACGCGAGCGCCATCGCTCAGTGCAAGTGCATGGCCGCGATCTTGAACTCAAAGCGATTCGCGATGCCTACCGCGCCACATTACTGTCGCGCGACAAACGCCAGCTACTCGTCGTTGGTGACGCCGGGGTCGGCAAACGCACGTTGTTACGGCAATTTCTCGACGGTATCGCGCCCGGCGAAGCGCTGGTGGTGCGAGCGTCGATTCGAGTCGGCACGGCCATGACCCCGTACGGTGTCATTGCCGATTTAGCGCGCGATGTTTTGGGCTTGGCCGAAGACGCCGAGCCGCATGAAGTTGAACGACGGATATTACGTACTCTGCCGTCGATTTATGCGGGCGAAGAAAACAGTGCCGAAGCCAAAGCGGCATTGCAAATATTCTCGTTGTTGCTAGGTGCCACCGGCTCCGCTGCCGCTGCCGGAGCGAAGATGGATGGCGACGCGCGACGCGCCGCGCTGTTGGCCACCTTGCATCGCATTGAACAAAAACTCCTGACCGAACGGCCACTGATCGTCATCGGTGAAGATATCCACTGGGCAGATTCAGATAGCCAAGCCGTGTTCGCTGGCATGCTGACCTTGCCAAGCAATCGACCGTTGCTCAGCCTGTTAACATCGCGCCCGGACGCGCGAGTCAGCCGCCTGGCCAAAGAATTAGGCAGCGAAGTCATTCACCTCGGTGAGTTATCTGACGAATCGCGTCGACAAATGATCATCGAACGGTTTATTCCCGAAGAGGTTATCGAGGATCTAGTTGCGCAAATCCTGCAACGTGCAGGCGGCAATCCGTTTTTTATCAACGAAATCCTCGATGCGCTGATTGAGCGCGGCATCGTAGTACCGACCGATCGCTTGAGCCCTGGCACAACCGATTCACCGTTGCTGCACTGGGAACGCCGCGACGCCGCGTTTTTAATGCCAAGCACGATCGAAGACTTACTGATCACGCGGATCGATCATCTGCCTTCGAATGAAAAAGACGCCATCATTTATGCGGCGGTGTTAGGCCGCCACGTCTCGGCGGCGCATTTATCGGCGCTGCTCGGGCGCCCAGCCCGACTCGAACTCGACGAGCTGGTGCGGCGTGATCTATTAGCGCCGGAAGAAGGCGAGTATCGGTTCAAGAACGACATGACGATGTCGGTCGCGTACAGTTTACTGCCGGTTGAATCGCGCGTTGCGCTCCACCGCCAGGTCGCAACGCGGATCTCCGGCGCAACGGGTTACCGGGTTGGCCAAGATGACGCGCTGATTGCACGACATCTTGAACTCGCCGGCGATCACTACGCTGCCGCCGAACGCTATCTGCGGGCCGCCGACCACGCTGCCGCTCTCGGCGGAAACGCCGACGGATTCCGCCAATTAACGCGTGCGCTCAAGCTACTGCCTGCGACCGATTACCAGCGGCGCTATGTCGCTCACAAACAACGCGAAGAAATCCTGCGCCGGATGGGCAAACGGTCGCAGCAATTGCGCGAGCTCAACTCGCTGCGCAAGGTCGCTGAACTGCTCGGCGATCAAGCGCGCTTGGCAACGGCGAATATTGCCCTAGCGCAGTTTTACATTGATGTCGGCAAAGCGCCGGCCGCAGCGCGCGCCATTGGGCCAGCGCTCAATCACGCACGGGAATCGAACGACAAACTAATCATCGCGGAAGCCTTGCGGGTCCGCTCCGAAATCGCACGCTTGGTTGGCAATGCCGACGAATCGCTGCAACTCATCGCCGAAGCTTTGGAGTTGGTCGCCATCGTCGAACGCTCGCGCAGTACGTCGGGTGCAGCGTTACGCGGCAGCGCCCCACTGGGGCCGGACGTCGCTGTGCTTGAGACCCGGGCTACCATCTTAAACAATCGTGGTTCGACGCTGTGGAATATCGGCCGCCTTGAGCAAGCGATCGAAAGTTATGCCGAGGCGTTGGTCATCTACCGTGGCCTAACCATGCCACGCCATGAGGCCCGCGCGCTCAACAACATGGGTATCGTATTTGCTGCTCTCGGTGAATACGAAGAAGCCCTGGCGCATTACAAAAGCGCCATCAAAATCGACCAAGGCTTGGGCGATCGCAGTGCGCTGGCGCTCAAGCTGGGCAATGTTGGCCAATGCTACTCAGATCTCGGCGACCTTGACCGGGCCGAACGCTATCTCGGTCAAGCTGCGGCGTTAGCCGAACAAACCGGCGATTTATCGTCAGCCGCCGATGTCGCGGTATCCATGGGCCAAGCCAAACTGCAACGCCGTGACTTGGAAAGTGCCATCACGTTACTTGAACGTGGCTTGCACTTGGCCATCGAAAATCGTGAGCGCTATCAAGAAATTCGCGCACTCGAATACTTAGCCTTGGCCCAAATCGAGTGTGGCCGCGCCGAAGTCGCGTTGGAACTGGCGGGTTCCGCGACCGAACTGGCAAAAAAAATGCCGATGATCGTCGGCGTTATTTACGGTCAGATGTTCACGGCCTTAGCTCTTTCGGGCTTGGGCCGAAACGCTGAAGCCATTGCAGCTGCGGCCGCTGCGATGCAAACGGCGCAACAAGCTGCGCGCCCAGAAGGCAACGAAAACCTGTTGCGCTGGCAAGCCCGTATTTACCAGGCAGCTGGCCAAACCGCCGAGGCGACACAATGCCACACCCTTGCACACCAAGAAATCGCTCGCAAAGCTGAGCGCATCGCCGATGTGCAACTGCGACAAAGTTTTGTGGCGTCACGCGAAACCGCAGTGTAGCCGGTAGCGCGCATCGGCAAAAAAATCGTGCGCTTCGGTACCCCGAGCTAGCGCCGACTGCTACATCACGGCCATGGATGCTGCCCCCGTTTTAGCAACGCCATCGCGCAATGGGCGAAAAGTCCTGCTCACTATGCTGGGCGTATTGCTTATGGCGGTGGTGCCGGCCGTAGTGTTGCCGACAATGTTGTGTCGGCCGCCACCGCTAGTGCTGGAAGACTACGGCGAACTACCGGCATTTGTCCTGCGCGATGAAACCGATCATGAATTCACCCAAGAAGCACTGCGCGGCCACGTCACGATCGTCAATTTTATCTTCACCCGGTGCGAGAGTATTTGTCCGGTCACATCAATGAAGATGCACAAGCTGCAAGAAAAAACTGCGATGGCCGGCGACGCAATTAAGCTGCTATCGTTCTCGGTCGACCCGAGCTACGACACGCCGGCACGGTTAGCTGCATATGCATCGCGGTTCACCGCCGACCCGGCACGGTGGCGTTTCGTTACCGGGCCGATCGAAACCATTCGCGCCTTGGTACAAGGCCCGATGATGCAGTCGATGGAACAAACCGGCATTACCGCGACGGGCGCGCCCGACATCGCGCACAACGGCCATTTTCTGCTGATCGACACCCAATTGCATATTCGTGGCCTGTACGATTCGCAAGAAGTGCAACGGCTTGACGCGATGGTACGGCACGCACGCTACTTGGCGCGTACCGCCAGTTCTCGCTAGGTGGCCGGTGTTACATGGTTGCGGAGCCCATCTGCGGCGTTGTCTACAACAGGGCTTTGCCCTCTGCCTCGGCTTTGCCGATGAATTCACCCGCGCTTCCGGTCTCACATACAAGAGTATGCTCCGGTCCGGTTCGCACTCCGCCTTGCATCTGGGCTTCCTCACACATGTAACACCTGCCACCTAGGTAGCGTTGGTTTTACAATGGCCCGTTTCGAGTGCGGTGGTCCAAGGCTCGTCGTCGAAGCGTCGAGGACAAGACGCTGTTGCCGTCGGCTGAGTACCGTCGTCCGAGTACCCAGTAACGCCACACGATTGCTGCGGATTTTGTCTCAATTCTCTGATGTGACCAGCAGTGGGGACGGTGCGAACTAAGGTAGGATGTTGGCGTGTTCGCGCCGTTTGACATCATTCGAGTCGTCGTCGGGGCCGCCATCCTCTACCTCGGCGCCGACTGGCTGATTCGCGGATCAACCGGGACCGCACGCTGGTTGGGCGTCAAACCGCTCATCATCGGACTGACGGTTGTGGCCTATGGCACGTCCGCGCCCGAACTCGCGGTGTCAACCAAAGCCATGTTGGCGCACCAGGAACCAATTGCGCTGGGCACCGTGATTGGCTCGTGCATCGCAAATATCAGCTTGGTGCTTGGACTCACTGCGCTGATCGCGCCGCCGACAATTGACGGACGCATTATTCGTCGCGAAGTCCCAGTGCTGTTGGGGTCGGTGGTAGCGCTACCGCTGTGCTTGCGCGATGGTGAAATTGGCCGCATGGAAGGTGCCATCTTAATCGGCTGCGCGGTGTTGTTCACATTGGTGACGCTCACCGTGTCAGCACGCAGCGGCAGCAACGATACCCTCGATGTGCCACGAGTCGCCGCCGAAGCGCCATCGCGGCGGCGCTTCGCACTCATCGCCTTGCCCATGATGGCGATTGGTTTGGCCCTGCTGATCGTTGGCTCAAACTTGTTCGTTGAGGGTGCACGCGGCGTGGCGTTTCGCTTTCAAATGTCGGATCGCATGCTTGGCTTAACGGTAGTAGCGATCGGCACCGCGATGCCCGAACTCATCGCTTCGTTGGTGGCAGCCATGCGTGGCCAAGCCGGGCTTGCGGTCGGCACGGTCATCGGTTCGAACCTTATGAACGTATTTTTAGTGCTTGGGGTATGTGCATACATCAGTCCAATTCGAGTCGGCGAAAAATCTCATGCGGTCGATTTTATTGGACTAATTGTTGTCACTTTGCTCGGCGTACTCACCTTGCGCGGACCTCGCCAAGTGCGCCGGTTCGAAGGCGCAATTTTGGTGCTGGCCTACGTCGGTTTTGTGATCGCAGCATCGATCTTATAAAAGTGCCCACGGTGATGCGCACCGGCCGCAGCAGCAGCGAGGTGAAGCCAGTGTTTGTGCTTCCTTTGAAGTAAGACAATGCGGTACCTAGAGCGCCATGAAAGCGGGCTCGCTCGGTCGCGCTGGTTGAACCGTTTGCGTACGGCGAACTACCGGGTTCGACGTTGTAGTCAGGCTCTAGGAGCCTGGTGTTAAAAGGTTGCGGAGCCCATCTGCAGCGTTGTCGCTTGCGCTTCCGGTCTCACATACATGAGTATGCTGCGGTCCGGTTCGCACTCAGCCTTGCAGCTGGACTTCCTTACTCGTTTAACACCAGACTCCTAGGCCGCCGCCAAAAACATCAGTTACGTCATTAGAAGTACTAGGGAACCGAAGTAATCCGCGATAAGAAGGGACATCATGCGAAACATGCAAACGTTGATGAAATCAGTAGTTTTGATTTCCGCACTTACGCTAGCAGGTATCACGTTGCAGGGCGCAGCCAGCCGCGCCGATGCCGCACCCGCCGATCATACGTTGGTTGGCAGCACGCCGGTTGGCAGCGATCAGGTTTCGTTGGCCGACCGGCCGAGCACTGACTATGTCTGGGAACCACGCCCGGTGAATGCGGCCCCTGCCGCAGTTTCTCGCACGCTGTTTTTGAACAACTGCAAACCTAACGGTTGCCAGCTGCGCAGCGGTACCACCGACTCGCGTTACAACTACAGCTCCATTCCCCGCAACGGCGCGTCAAATCTCACAGCGTTTGGCTACTCTGATGCTGTCTGGCAACAAGTTGTGCAATGCGTGAAAGAAACCTTTTCACCTTTCAACATCGCCGTGACAACGGTCGATCCTGGCACAACGCCGCACATGGAAGTCATGATTGCTGGCCGCCCTACCGACATCGGCTTGTCGAACGGCATTGGCGGTATCGCGCCGTTTGATTGTGGCTACATTGAAAACAGTCTGTGTTTTGCCTTTTCGAATGTCTACGCCGGCAACGTCAAGGAAATCTGTGCAACCACCGCTCAAGAAGTTGCCCACACCTGGTCGTTGGACCATGTGACCGAAGCGAGCGATCCAATGACCTACTTCCCCTACAATGGACAGCGCTTTTTCAAAAATGCAGCGGTGACATGCGGCAGCGATTGTGTAAATGGTAAAGGTCCATTTGGCGACATCTGCACGGGTCAAGTACACGAGTGTGCGTGTGGCGGTGCCACCCAAAACTCGGTCACCAAAATCAAAAGCATCTTCGGTGGCTCCACGCCAACGCCACCCGTCGTCAAATTTTCATCACCACGCAATGGTGACAAAGTCCAAGTGAGCGCACCGGTGCGGGTCGATGTGACCGCTGAAATTGGCTTATCCAAAGCGGAATTGCGCGTCGATGGCCAAGTTGCCGCTACGCTCACCACGTTGCCGTTTGCATTCAACTTGCCGGCCGATGCAGCGCCGGGCAAACACACCATTGAAGTCACGGTCTACGACATCTTTGATCTTCCCGGCAAATCGTCCATCGAAGTAACAGTTGCCGGGCCATGCACCAGCTTCTCAGATTGCAATTCTACTCAAACGTGTGTCGGTGGCCGCTGTGTAGTTGGCCCGGGCAATCCAGGCGGCATCGGTGAAGTTTGCGCCGACAATGGTGACTGTGCCTCGGGTCGCTGCGGTGACGATGGCACCGGCGCGAAATACTGCGTTGAAGCCTGCGCGCTCGGCTCATCGGAATGCCCTGCCGGCTTTGGTTGCCTCGACGCTGGTGGCAAAGGGGTATGTTGGCCAAATGGTGAAAGCAAAGACCCCTCGGGTGGCTGTTCGGCGGGCGGCAACGGAGCCTTGCTACCAGTCGCATTTTCGATGCTGTTTGGGTTCGCGATGTTCTCGCGTCGTCGCCGCTAATTCGGCACTGACATGGGCGACGGTATGAACAACGACAATCACTATGTTAGCTACGCGCGTGCGATCATTGCCGCAACTGATCTTGCTGGCAAGCTAGCCACGCCGCCCTCCGGCATCGACCTAACCACGCGGACTGACGCAGTCCCGACCCCGCCACCAACCTGGCCTGGGCGCCCGGATAATTTGCAGATCGTTCACGGCAAGCTGTGCAAAGTGCCGCCGATCAGTGGCATGCGTGATCCGCACCAACGCGCGCGCATCATTCACGCCTTGGCCAACCATGAGTTGCAAGCGATTGAGCTATTTGCCTGGGGCATGTTGCAGTTCGATGACGCGCCGATTCCGTTCCGGCGCGGCTTGTTAGCGATCTTAGCCGACGAGCAGCGCCACTTGCAGTTGTATCTGGACCGGTTGCTGGCACTTGGCCATAGGTTCGGGGATTTCCCGGTAACTGGCATTTTTTGGAACAAGCTTCACGACTACCGCACCCCACTACATTTTCTTGCCGCGATGGGCCTAACGTTTGAAAACGCCAATCTTGATTTCGCCCAAGAATATGCCCACGCTGCGACCGCCATCGGTGATCACGAAACTGCGGCCGTGCTGCAGCGAGTCCACAACGAAGAAATTGCCCACGTCCATTTTGCCTGGGTGTGGTTGCAAAAATATTCGCCCGATACGCCAGCCTGGGAGACGTACATGGCGCATCTCGAATTTCCGCTAGGTCCGCATCGCGCCCGAGGCAAAACCTTCGACCGCGACGCTCGCCGTCGGGCTGGGCTGACGGTTGAGTTCATCGATCAACTCGAAGCGGTCGAGCCCAAACGCCCCAGCGGCCAACCGCGCTAACTGCATCGATGTTGCAACTGGTTGCCAACCTCGATTGCGAGGCAACGTGGGCCGCGCGGCCGCAACCAACGAAAATCCGGCAACGGCTGGCTACGATGTCGAGCTTGCTGCGTGGGCTCGTTACCGACGACGAAGTGCAGCTCATCACGATTGTCGAACCCAATCTCGAAGGATGCGTCGCGGTGCCTGGCCTACCGACCTTGCGCTGGACCGTTGATCCTCGCAATGGCACAACCTGGCCCAAAGGCGCGGGCTTTGCGTGGGCTGGCTGCAACGCAGTGCGACGACTTCACTATGACCCCGGCCATGTGCCATGGCGCGCGGCCCTGCTGCAAGCGCCGGTTTCCGACGCGGTAGCCAAAGCAGCTAATGATCGCCGTCTTACCCTAGCGGTGCGCCAGCAAGCCGGCGTCGAATTATCCGCCGCAGTGGTGATCACCTCGGCGGCCGGTTTGCGCGCCCACATCGTCCAGCATCGAGCCCAACTAGGGCCAGGTGGCTGGGTCTGCAAAGCCCCGTGGACCGCTGCCGGGCGCGACCGAGTTTGGGGCCACGATCTCGGGGATACCGCACTGCAACGCGCCGCTACCCTGTTGCGAAGTTGTGGCGCATTGGTCTTTGAACCGTGGCTGCCACGGCTACTCGATTATGGAGTGCTCGCCACCGTCGATGCCAGCACTGTCACGCAACGCCCGCCGCATACCTTGTTGTGCAATGCCCATGGCGGATTTACTGGCATTGATATGAGTACGCCCGAGATGACCGTCGCCGAGCGCGACCAAATCATTTCGACCGTCGACACCGCAGGCCTCGCGTTGCGCACACTCGGCTACCTTGGCCCATTCACAATCGACGGATTTTTTTACCAGCATCAGCACGGTCGAGCACTGGCGCCGCTGTGCGAGATCAATGCGCGCTTATCATTTGGCTGGGTCGCATTGGCCCTGACCACCCGACTTGGCGGCACAGCACTACAAATTGGCGCAGCCGCACCAACCACGGCCCGCATGCTGTTGCATCCGACGCAGCGCGATCCATTCGCGGTTTGGATCGAATAAGCCTATCGGCTCGATTGCCGACCAGGTACGGCAGTGCTACCAAGAAGGCCACAAGGAGCGCACCATGGCTGAATTGAAAAATACCAAGACTCACACCAATCTCAAAGAAGCGTTTGCTGGCGAATCCCAAGCCAATCGTCGCTATCTATATTTCGCAAAAGTTGCCGATGTCGAAGGTCACACCGATGTCGCTGGCCTGTTCCGCGACACCGCCGAAGGTGAAACCGGCCATGCTCACGGTCACCTCGATTACCTAAAACAAGTTGGCGATCCTGCTTCGGGCGAGCCAATCGGCGACACCACCAAGAACCTCAAAGCATCGGTTGCGGGCGAAACCTACGAGTACACCCAAATGTACCCAGCGTTCGCCAAGACTGCACGCGAAGAAGGTTTTGAAGAAATCGCTGAATGGTTTGAGACCCTGGCGCGCGCTGAACGTTCGCACGCTGGTCGCTTCCAAAAAGCCCTCGACGCGCTCAAGTAACTTATGTAGTTGGCGCATTCGCACCAGGTGCTTCGAGTTGCGAACAATACCAAGCTACGCTCTCATCAAGCAGCCACCATGTGGCTGCTTTTTGCGTTTCGGGCGGCAATTGGGCTCTTGGTAGGAACTTGGCACACCTCACTGCTACGGTTTTCCGCTTGGCGGTCCTCGATACAATGCTACACACCAGCCATGAGTTTAGTGCGTCCAATCACTCGTCATGACATCAAAGGCCCTGCGCTTTACGGGCCGATCCGCGATGACTACCGCCGCCGAATCATCGAACTCAAACGGCCGCGCCGAGTGCTGATCGGCGATCGCGTTTCTTTGCTGTTTGAAAATCGTCACACATTAACGCTGCAAATCGAAGAGATGTGCCGCACCGAGAACATGTTACGCGAAGAACAAATTGCCGGTGAAATCACCGTCTACAACGAGATGATGCCGACCGAAACATCGTTGTCAGCAACATTGATGATCGAACTGCCCCACGGCTGCGACGCGTACGCCGAATTAAATCGGCTGGTTGGGCTCGACGAACATTTGGTCTTGCACCTCGGCGACCACGCCATCCGAGCGCAGTTCGAACCGGGCCGCTCGACCGCAGATCGCATCTCGGCGGTGCAATACACCCGCTTCGCACTTTCGCCAGCAGCCAAAGCCGCATTGGCCACACCCAACACGCCGTTCAGCATCGCCTTCGACCACGCCAACTACCAACATCGTACGGTTTGCCCCGATACTACGCGCGCTTCGTTATGGAACGACTACAACGGTTAGTCGGCAAACACGCGATCATTACCGGTGCCGGTCGCGGCATTGGACGAGCGATCGCCGTGTTGTTTGCCCACCATGGTGCCAACGTCACCTTGTGGGCCAGGTCGCGCCAACAGCTTGCCGACACAGCGGCGCACATTGGCCCGG
>JAYWHS010000780.1:0-2767 GCA_043777635.1 Kofleriaceae bacterium
CTCTGCAAAGACGAAACACAACGCCAATTCACTATGCCGAATGTGCTTCATTGCAACCTCGAATTTGGAGAGTCAAACAACGGTAAGGTTCGATCGCTACTCTCGGCGATGATTTGGCTCGATGTGGATGTTCATGTTGCGGTGCAGTGGCCCGACCGAGACAATCGGCCCATCGCAGCGGTCAATGCACCTGCCTTCAATACGTTTCTCTCACATGTGCCCGACGTGCTTGGCCTGCCACTAGAGGACGTGTACTCCGACTATTTCAACTATGTTCCCGAGTTGCTCAATCGCAACGGTTTTACGCTTGTGCCGGTTCCGCGATAACCGAGCGAAACGCCGTGGACCGCGGCGATCGGTACTTCGAACGTTGCCCACTGGATCAAACAACTGACAATGGCATCATGGAACTCCAAAAGTGGGATGATTAGCTTCAGCTTCGATCTCCGCGAAAACCTTAATGCACCTGTTGGGTTGCGAATGGCACGTGCGCTTCACAGTATAATCAACCTGCTCGGACCTTTTGCCCAGCCTATGCAAGCGCGGCTGGGGACGCTTACGCAGGGAGAAGATACGGAGATTTTCAAACTTCCTGAGATGCATGACACGCTGTTTACTGCGTTAACAACCTTACGTGACATTACCGACGTTGCACTTGATTGCGATCTTCTGTGCGCTTCACCCGACGGATCGCAGTTTAGAATTACGCAAGCAATGACCCTCTGGGTTTCTCGGGCAACTCTCGATGATATGCGTGAGGATTGCCCCTTGCAGATGCAAATCTCCCTTGATGTCGATGTATACGCCGCGGTTCATGATGAGCGCCGCGACAATCGCGAACTTGCACGCATAGACGCTCCCGCCTTCAACGAATTTCTCCAACGTATAAAAACAGCACTTCCGGCAGAGCTTACAGACGTTGACGCTTGCTATCATGCGCCTGGACTCGTGACGCAAAACGGCTTTGCTATCATCTAAAAAACGGCATGTGCGGTACTTTCATCACACCATTGGCCCAACGATCCGTCGTAGCTAGGTGTGATGCGCTGCGACGGTACCGTGGGAACGCAACGCCGCCAAGTTGGGTGCCGACGCCAGCAAAGGCACCAAGGTCCTAACCCACTCCGCGGACGCGCTGGCATCTCCTCAATTTGGTGCACAAATGCTTTCATCCACCAACCCAAACGAAAAACCGGTGTACAGTGATTCTGGATGCCGCTGGCGCGCCCGCTGGATCCTCGCGAGTGGACGAATGAACACGTAGTCGAATTCGCGTACGATGCTGCCCCGCACGAGATTGCACGTGTACTGCGGATCCTCCTGCAAAACCCCGACGCGGTGGCAATTGATATTCTTGCCATGTTCCTAAGGACGCGACACGGTGATCTAAACTATAAACCCGCGCCTTCGCAACTTGCAGCGCGCGCCCTGATTAGCGTCGGCGGTCGCGGCGTAGAGAGAATTATTGCGGAGCTTATGGGCGCGCACCGGATCTACTATACGGGACACATATTCAATGTCCTGTGGCAGGTTGCGCGAGGCCAAGGCCTACAGAACTCTATTGAGAGTAGGCCAATAGCGGACCTGCTAGATCTCCCGATTCTCCCGGAGACTCCGGCAATAGCGCGAGCGATGCTCGGTGATCTGATCGCAAATGCGCGCACTGATTTCACTGCTTTTGGTGTAGTCGTACAGCTATTTTCAGCGACGTGGCAAAGTTCATTTGCGGACGTTGCGCGCCATTCGGCAGATGATGAGTTGCCCAAACGCAGTTCATCAAACGTTTCTGCGCTGATGGGATTTCTTGCCGAAGGATCAATCAAGATATCACGCAAACTACTTGATCAATTCGAAGCACTAATCAACGCCTCAGTGCGGGAAGAAGAATATCAAGAGTTCTTTCAAGCCAATCCTGTGCTTTTGAACCCGCTTGCCGCAGAAATCATAGCTAAGCAGCGACTAGGGTTAGAATATGCAACTGATTTTGCTATTCGCAGCCACGACAACCGATGGATAGTCGTAGAGATTGAGCGTCCGCAAGATGCGATTTTCACGGCCAAAAATGACTTTAGAGAGCGCTTCACACATGCATTCGGCCAAGTTCTCGACTTTCAGCATTGGGTCGACGACAACGTTGCCTACGCCCAACGACATATGTCGAAGATTACAGCGCCGCAGGGGTTGGTCGTGATGGGCCGCAGATCGAACCTGTCGTCACTACAGCAAGCAAAGCTACGCCGTTTTGTCGACAATAGCCGGCGAATAGAGGTGGTGACCTACGATGATTTACTTGATCGTGCGAGGTCGCTTTACGAAAATCTCTACTACAAATCAGTATAAATTTCATTGCCATTGTCGCCGCCACCGCCGGTGAAGCGGCCACCGCCACCCAGGTCGTGGCAACGAGGCTCGGGGTGTCGCGCACGGTCGCGAGCGTGGCCGGATTTGTCACGGAAGCCGCCGTTTTCACTGGCTTGTCGACGGCGGTATTTGAAAAAGATCCCTCCATCGGCGGCGTCATCACTTCATTCGGCAAAAACCTCGTGTTGTTCGGCGGCATGCGCGGCCTGGCCCGCGTGTTTGAATCCTTGGGCTTGTTGGGCAACGCCGCCAAGTTGGGTGCCGACGCCAGCAAAGGCACCAAGGTCCTGACCCACACCGCGGACGCACTGGCCGAAACCGTACTCATGGGTGGCGTCGGCGTCTTGCTCACCGCCGTCGAAGCCGAGGTCAAAGCCAAACTCAATGGCCGGCCCGTCACCAGCGA
>JAYWHS010000781.1:0-2766 GCA_043777635.1 Kofleriaceae bacterium
GCAAAGTGGCTGGCATAATCAACGTCACTGAAGATTTCCAAATCGAGCGGCAGGGTTGCTTGTTCCGAAATCCGGGCTTTGTCACGCCATCGGTTGTAGGTGTCACCGAGGATGCGCGCTAACAACACCCCAACGAGTTCATCGCGCAACCGCATGCCGGACAACCGTTCGGCAACGTCCGACTCCGAGATATTTTGCAACAGCCTTCGGTAGCCATCGAGATGACCACGCGCAGCTGGGGTCGGCGCAATCCGCTGCAACTGGGCAACACGCGGCGCAATCTCATAGCCGCCAGCGCCCTGCGACATGCTGAGCATGACACCGATATCGAAAACCACAAACAACGGTAGGCTAATGCCGGTGCGCGCCAGCGCGTTGTGCCACGCCGCCGCACGCACCAACGCCATCGGCGATTCGGCTTGCACATGCGACAACGCCATCGACGCGACTTGACGGGCAAGTGGACTACGGCGTTGTTCAACCGGGATAGGCATAAATAGGCACTGTTACGGGATGCTAGGCCTCGGCGTTTTGCAAATGCTTGGCGCCAAGGTGCACGAGGAAAGACCGAAGATGAGCTTTTTTTGCGAGCGATTCATCGGCGCCCACCGCCATCATGGCCGCGTTGGCGGCCGGATCCGATGACGTGGCGATAATTCGGCCGGTAAATCCTGCCGCACGCATTTCGCTGATGGCTTGACCACCATCTTTGCGGCCCTGGCCCATCGCAAAATCCATGAAGACGATGGCAAAGCCGGCATCAAGGCACAACACACTGGCGTCGTCGGCGTGGGCAAAGACTTCAACGTACACCCCAGGAATGTGGAACTGCTCGGCGCGCGCTGCAACGACGTCATCGAAAACCGCGACTTTTAGCGTCGCAGTGGGGTCAAAGGCGGCAAGGGAATTACTCATTGCTAGACGCCAAACTTCGATGATGCAAACACGGTTTCAAGTAGTTGATCCACTTCGCGAACCATGCGCGCAGCGGTGTCACCTGGCAACGACGTCAGCGCGACCTTGATCTCACTGAGGTTTTTCAATTGCGAAAACAGCTGAATGTCCGACAACTCCGTGCCGGTGGTAAGCAACTCGCGAATAAGTTGCAGCTCGGCTAGCAACTCGTCGAGACTTGCTGTCGGGCCAATAAATCGACGCTGTTCAGGATTCTGTCGATAGTAGGCATCGACCACCGGGTTGACGATTTCTTCGAGCAACTCGACTTGGTCAAGGTTGTTCCAGATGTGACGTAGGATGAAAAAATCGCCGTCATGCACTTGGCTGCGACCATCGAATACCGCCGACGCCGCAAACAATTTGAGCAGCTTGACCGAGCGGCGGTCCGAAACCGAAATACCTTCGCTGCGAATTTGAAAAACCAAACTCTTGTATTTGGTCAAAAAGTCATCGGGAAAGACCATGAACTTGTCAAAGTTAGCTTGAATCGAGCGCAAATCATTTGCCGAAATCACCGGTCGCAACGCCGCACGCGATCCGGTCATTTTAGCGGTTTCGATCGCAACGCCCTTTTTCATCAAATCGGCAAAGTGATAACTATCGAGGTTGTCCGACAGCACCCGAATCAGAAAACGGTCGAACATAGCCGCCAAGTTCTCGTCGTTGGGCACTTCATTAGAGGCCGCAAACAACGAAATCAACGGCACCTTGATGACTTCTGGTCCGTTTTGAAATTTGCGCTCATTAATGACATGTAGCAACGAGTTCAAAATCGCCGAGTTCGATTTGAAGATTTCGTCGAGGAACACAATCTCGGCGGTCGGCAACATATTATCGATACGGCGGGTGTAACGACCATCACGAAACGCTGCGATATCCACCGGGCCAAATAATTCATTCGGTTCGGTGAATCGGGTGAGCAAATATTCGAAGTACTTGGCGTCGATCAATCGCGCAAACATGTCGATCATCGCCGACTTGGCGGTCCCCGGTGGACCGACGATAACCATGTGCTCGCCAGCGATGGCACTCACGATCATCAAGCGAATAATTTCTTGCTTATCAAGAAACTGGCTGCCCATTTGCCGCGCCAATTCCGTGAAGGCAGCGCTGATGCGCGCCAAGTCGGCAACGGTGGCACGCGTGGGCTGAGAAGTCGGAGGAATAGTCATGACGCGGTCTTTCTATATCACGAGGCGGTGCCGAAGTGGCGTCGCAGCCGAGCCGCCAAGGCCTCGATTGCACCTTCGCCGACGATCGCTAAGGCTTGCGAACGATGGATTGCCCAACGTTCCGCAGCGTCACGGTCCTCCGCCAAACCGGGCGGCATGGCTAACCGCTCATCGACGCTGGCCAACGCTGCCGGTAACGCAAAAAACGTCGCGGCACCGCGTTCACGGACGCCGGCCTCACCGGCGGTTAGCGCTTGCGCAACCAACGCCGACTTTTCACGACCACCGCGCAGCGCCGCTTCGTCGATGCATAACAGAGCCTCGGCGTACACCAAAAATGCCACCACCGCACGAACGTCGGCTTGCGCCGGAGTCCGTTCCAACATCTGCTCGAATGCGGCCGCAGCCCGCCACAAGGCGCCGAGCCCAGCGGCGGTAGCGCCACTTGGCGTCAAGGTGTAGGCCACTGCCCGCGCCAGTTCATGATCGCGCAACATGAACACCGCGTCCTCCCAGTGCAACGGCGGCGCGCCAACCGAATATTCAAGTAACTGCGTGAGCGGGCTGCGTCGCACGATGGTGGCGATGATCGGCGCGGTCTCGGTGGAGCTAAACAGCTCGGCAAAACCGGCATGAT
>JAYWHS010000782.1:0-2766 GCA_043777635.1 Kofleriaceae bacterium
GGGACCGGTGGAGACGGCCGCGAGGCCGCAGGTTAGGCAGTTGCGTGGCATCTGCGGATCGAGAATGATCGGTTGCCCATTCTCAACGGGAAACGTGTGCAAGCCGAGCGGCGTGTCGAGCGTGGCGAGTTGACGCGCGGGTACTGGGTCGATCAGTTCCGCCACCGCAAGATAGAGTGCGGCGCGTTCGACGCAATTGGGATCTTCGGCGGGCAAGCGCAGGCGCTGTGCAGGTCGGCAGGCTTGCACTTGCGCATCGGGATGCGCGCTGCCATCGTCATCGAGTTGCGGCAGGCTGCGGATCCACGTCGTGAGTGATTCGACAGAGGGATACTTGGTCGCGAGTTCCATGATGACGTCATCACGTGTGGCGACCATGCCGGCAACAATCTCGGTGATGGCGTCGAGGCAACGTGCGTCATTAAAGGGAAGCCCAATCATGTGGCCTCGCTGGGTTGAGGTTGCTGCAACATTGCACGCACACGTACGACGGCTTGCGGAATAGAAAGCGCGACGAGTTCAGTGAACCATGCTTGCAATTCCGCAGGCGCTAAATCTTGCGCAACCTCGCGCGCAAGAGCGGCTTCATCAGGCGATAGCTCAGCTTGAATCGCGGCTATGTGCGCAAAGTCTTGCGCGTTCAGCGCAGGGGTCGATGTCACGCTCGTATTTGTGTTGCGCGTAGGTGTCGCTGTGACAGCGGGCGCGAGTTCGTTCGCCGTTGATTTGGGTAATTGTTTTTTACGCCCCTGTAAACCTGCGAGGACAAGCGGCACTAGTTGCGCTACGAGGCCTTGCAGATCAAAGCTATCATCGTGGTCATCGCTATCGTCTTGTTCGTGCTCGGCGAGAGGTTCGCGAGTTGGCAGCCCTGCCCCATCTGCAGCGCGCAACAATATAGCGGCAGAGTCCATCATCGCTGGAAAGCGATCGATGACAGCGCGTGCCAGCTCTGCGTTTACACGCATCGCTTCGATAAGCGCGTTTTCGTGCACGGTATTTGTTGTGCGCGAAGTTATCGAAGCTGGATGCACCACGACATAGCCCGTAGCTCCTTCAATGGGGCGGTTGCGTGCGTCGATTGCGTCGACGCGGTAGCGTCCCGGCAAGGCATCAACTTCGGCGCGCAGATCATCAAGATCGGCGTCGACTAGAAGTGTTAACGGCAGCCCGTCGCGGCCATACACTACTTCGGGTGCACCTTTATTTTTTAGTCGTCGAACCTTCCACGCCGTCGCGCTTGCTGGCACGTCGAAGGGGTCACCATGAATGTTGTGGGCGAGTTCGGACACATATGGTTATGGCGCCCACGGTGCGCCTGTGACCGCGAGCGATGCAAAAAAGTTGACGCGTGCTCGCTAACTCGTCGTTTCGGTTGAGTTCGTGGCCGTAAAAAACAATTTGCAGATCGAACTCGCCGATATGGCCAACAATTGCCATTGGGATGGCCGGAACATGCTCGTTACTTCCACGTGTTACTCGTGTAGGTAATGGAAATGTCGAAGTAATAAAGTCCGCGAGGTCATAGCCGTTACTTCGCGGCGCGAAGCCACGCTTTAACTGCGGCATTGACCGCGTCGCTGAGTTCTTGATCTCGCTCGATAAGTGCCACTGATAGTTGCGATGCTACGTCGACATCAAAATAAATCGTTGTGCGACGTCGCGATGGTTTGGTTCGGCGTTCTGCAATTGCGCGTGATGCACGGCGAAATGATGGCGCATCTAGGCGGCTGGTTGATTCCTCTGCTGCTTGCCGAGGTTTGCGTGTTTTGATGGCGAGCACGGTGGGGGCCGAGGTGATTTGTTCCTCGGGTTCCGCAGGCACAGTGCGTAGAAGCGGCGCGTCGCTGGTCTTTGCTATATGAAGCATTGCCGGAGCCGGTGGCTCGGGATCAGTTTTATCTATGAATGCGGCTATCGCTTCAGGCGATGCGCTCGCTGGCTTACGCAACATGAGAGATGGACGTGGTTGCATTGTGTTTCTCCGTAAGTAGATTTTCGACTTCGTCTGCAAGGCGGCGAATTTCGCGGACGGCTTCGGCTTGTCCTGTCATCGTGGTAACGCCCCTGCCCGCTCCCATTGCAGCTTGGTAGGCTACGCGCTCGGAAAGTTCGGCTGCGAGCAATGGAACTCCGCATGCTTGCAGATCGGTACGAGCATTTTTGCCCAGCGTCGTAGCGCGGCGACGCGTAATTACGACTTGCGCGAGTAGTTCCGGGCGCAGGCAGCGTGCCTCATCGATCAGCTCAAGGCTTTGCTGTAGAGCCCACGCATCGGCTGGCGATGCGCCGCATGGAATGAGCACCAAGGCTGCCATCATTAGTGCGGCGCGAACGACCGCACCGTCACGTCCAGGGCAATCGATGATTACAACATCGAATGCCGCTGCGACTTGATCGAGTTGACCGGTGCGATGCATGTCCTTCCCCATTGCGATGACCGTGGGGCATGGCAGTTTGTTTTCGGCCGCGATTTCCGCCCAGACTCGCGAGGTGCCCTGAGGGTCGGCGTCCACAATGAGTACTCGGCGCTTGCGCCGAAGAAACTCCGCCGCAAGGTTGACCGTCAGGGTGCTTTTTCCTGCCCCACCCTTCACAGAGGCACATGCGATGATCATGCGTCGTTTATTGCTCGTCGGGTTTTGCGGGGCAACTTTTTGAACGTCCAACGTCAAGCACCCAACGTCAAGCACCCAACGTCAAGCACCCAACGTCAAGCACCCAACGTCAAGCACCCAACGTCAAGCACCCAACGGCAAGCACCCA
>JAYWHS010000783.1:0-2761 GCA_043777635.1 Kofleriaceae bacterium
AATCTTAACGGAATTCACCGATTTCCAACACATCTTAGGCTTTCGGACCAGCAGCTGCGCGCGAACCGATGGCCTCGATTTTTGCCACCGCCAGGCCCAAAGGCGACGGCTGGAAAGTGACCATTCGCGACGAAAAAGAACCCTGCACCGGGTTCTTCATGGGCAAAGGAAGCCAGCGAATCGTCGTCGTGGCGCCGGCCAAAGTCGGCAAAGCCAAAGCGCCAGAAGTGTCGTTTATTAACTACGTGGATAATTCCGACGAAATCATCCCAGGAGTCGGCAGCCTCACCGTGAAAGCGCTCGGCAAAACCACGCTCGACATCAAAGCCGATGACAAAAAACGAGCCAAGCAAAACTTTTTCAAAGGCATAGTTGTAGCGGATATCTGCGGCCCCGAGTGACCTTCGCATCTCGGCCAATCCGGTAGCGGCTACGCCGACCACCGACGCAGTCGCAGCGAATTGGCCAATACCAATAGGCTCGAAGCTGACATCGCAACGCTTGCAAAAATTGGCGACAACTGCCAAGCCGTCCACGGCGTAAAAACCCCAGCTGCCAGCGCAATACCGACGACGTTAAAGCCAAAGGCCCACCACAAATTTTGCACAATCACCCGCATGGCAGCCCGGGCCAAGGCGAACGTTTTGGGTACTGCGGCGAGGCCGCCATGCAAAACCCGTACATCCGCCGCCGCCCCGGCTAACTCGGTGCCGTGCTGTACAGCGATACCAAGATCTGCAACCGCGAGCGCAGTGGCATCGTTGATGCCGTCGCCGATCATGGCCACCGCATGGCCCTCTAACTTGAATCGCGTGATGAGTGCGGCTTTGGCCATCGGCTTACATTCGGCGACGATGCGTGTCGGATCCGTGACACCAACGTGAGCGGCGATCCAGGCTGTAGCTGTCGCCGAATCTCCGCTGGCAATCACGATTTCAACATGATTTGAGCGCAATTGATCGCACACCGCGCGCGCATCTTCCGCAACCTTATCACCGACGATAAACGCAGCGATCATAGAGGTGCCAGCTGTGCCATCCTTACCCTTGGCGATATTTCGCCCCAGCCACACCACCGACGCATTGGGTGGCACATCGCCAATCTCGGGCAGGAGTGCAACGGCGGTGCCAGCGGTGGCCGTGACTAGTAATGCTGCATTGCCGAGCACGTAGCCGACCCCATCAACCTGTCCGCGAATCCCACCACCGGCGATAACCTCACGTTGCGAGATCGTAGCGCTCGCGGTTACCTGCTGGGCTGCGGCATAGTCACAAATCGCTTTCGCGATCGTGTGTTCGCTGCCTTGCTCCAGCGCCGCAGCCACCGCAACTACCGTAGCTGGTTGCTCCGCTGGATCGACGACAACAATCCGCAGCAACGTACGTTGCCCGGTCGTAAGCGTGCCGGTTTTATCGAACACCACCAAGTTGATGCGCGCCGCAGCTTCCAGTGCGCCAGCATTCTTGAACAACAACCCCAGCGCTGCGGCACGCGACGTTGCAACTGCCACCGCAGCCGGTGTTGCAATCCCAAGTGCACATGGACATGCGATTACCAACACCGAGACTGCATGGGTCATGGCTTGCTGCCAATCACCACCGACCACACCCCAAAGCACAGCCGTGGCCACGGCAATACCGATCACAATCGGCACAAAAATCGCACTAACTCGGTCGGCCAGCCGAGCGAGCGGTGATTTTTCACGCTGCGCAGCAATCACCGCATCGGCGATCCGCCCAACCGTGGAAGCACCAGCGGCACGGGCAACGCGAATCGTTAAAATTCCAACTTGATTGAGCGAGCCGGCATACACCGCTGCGCCGACCGCTTTGGCCACTGGCACAGCTTCGCCTGTCAACAACGACTCATCCACTTCCGAGGTACCAGCGATTACGGTGCCATCGGCGGCGATGCGTTGCCCCGGCCGACACATAATTTCATCACCAGGCACCAACTCGTCGGCACTGAGTTCTTCGCCGGGGGCGGGTACCACGCTGCCATCGGCCAAACGCAGCCGCAACGCCCGGCCGCGCAGCTTTTCCGCCAACGCCAACACACCAACGGTAACTTGATGTCGTGCGCGCGCTTCGAGCCATTTGCCCAACGTGACAAAAAACAAAATCGTCACCCCAGCTTCAAAATACAAATGCAGCGTGGTGTGGCCATAGTGCGCCGCCCCAACCGACAAGAACTGCACCAGCATGACGAGCGAATAACCATACGAGGCCAACGCGCCTAAACTGACCAGCACATTCATATCCGCAGTGCGTTGCCTCAATGCATGCAGTGCCGAGCGCAGATAGCGCCAACCGACGACGATCAGCCCAACCGTCGCCAGCACGGCTTGCAAAACCCCATCGACGGCGGGTGATGCGATCAGCCGACCGTGTGACATCGCCAGCACCAACAACGGCACAGCGCACAGCGCAGCGATGATCACGCGACGCGGACTAGCCGTGTCACTCGTTGGATCGCTGCCGCTGCCGGCCGCAACGCCACGGCTTTGGCCATCGTCGTAGGGCACTTCGTAACCGGCTGCGCGTACTGCAGCTTGCACCGCAGCTACCGTCGCAGGCTGGTCTACATCCCGGTTCAACGTCAAGCAGGCCCGCGAAAGCACCAAATTGACATCGACCCGAGCCACGCCCGGAATCGCGGCAACGGCCCGTTCGACGTGCCGCACACAAGCAGCACACGTCATGCCGAGCACCGAGACGTCAACGCTCACGCCTGCCGCTGCAATCGGAGTGACGGATTGTCG
>JAYWHS010000784.1:0-9408 GCA_043777635.1 Kofleriaceae bacterium
GCCATTGCCGCCGTGGTGGCGGGCGGCGCTACCGCAGTTGCGGTGTTTGCGTCACCCATCGTAGGCGTGGTGGGCTTAGCGGGTGCTGCATACCTCGGCTGGGATTGGTTGTCGTTTCGCATAAAAAATGGGATGCGGTTCTAGCTGCGCAACGATCTAGGCAACGACTAGGCAACGATCTTCGGCGTCATACGTTTTTGGTGCATTCCAAGTCCCGTCATAGCCAAGGTTCGCTTTACTCTATCCCCGATGTCCGCTTCTGAACCTACCCGCACGTTTCCTCCTGGGACCCGACTTGGCGATTACGTGGTGGGTGCCCCGCTGTGGCGCTTGCGCATTGCTGACGGCTATCAAGCGCAACGGATAGTATCTGGGCAAGCGACGGCTGCGGTGCTGTACATCGTGCATCCCGCCGTTGCTGCCAACGCTGATGTACGGCAGCAACTGATTGAAGGCGTGCGCACCGCAGCTGCATTGCCAGCGCATCCCAATGTAGTCAAAACCATTGCAGCGGGACTTACCGGCGACGTTTTATGGGTTGCCGTTGAGGCTATCGATGGCAATTGCCTACGCGATTTACTCGCTGCCAAGGCAGACCATCGATTTGATCCAAAGATTGCCGGAAATCTCGGCAAGGCCATCGCGGCACCACTCGCCACGATGCCGCATGGCGCTTTCGCAGCAGAATCGGTGGTGATCAACCGCCAAGGCGTTGTGCGCATCGCTGATTTTGCATTGGCCGGAGGCACCGCAGCGGCGATGAACGCCAAGCTAATCACCAGTTCCGGCGCATGGGCGCCTGAAATCACCGCGGGAAATCCCGCAACGGAATCTGCGGATGTGTACGGCCTTGGCGCGTTGCTGTATGAAGTCCTGGTCGGCGGCCCTTTGCGCACCGGCGGCCCGCGCCCTAGTGAAGCGGTGCCTGGCACCAGTCCACAAATCGACGAGATTATTGCCCGAGCGTGCCACCGCGATCCGCCGCGACGGTTTGGTTCGCTGCATTCATTTGGTGAAGTCGTTGGTGAAGCCCTCGGCGAAGGTGGAGCGTTGACCGAGTTGACGCGCGCAATTAGTGCCACGCCATCATCATCGGCAATTCCCCGGCCGGTCGCGGCCGTTGCGAGTGCGCCGCACAGCGCTGCGAACGCGACCGCCAACAGCCTCGCTGTGCCGACTGCACTTGCACCGGTCGCGGTGCGTGCCATCATGCGCGATCCTGCGCTCGAAAAAGCCCTGTCCGTCGCCATGGCCGATACCAGCGAGAAGTGGCTCGTTACCAAAAATGGGCTCGACTACGGACCGTTTTCACTTGCCGATGTGGTGCAACAGATCGACAAAGGCGACATCATCGCAGATCACGTCATCGCAGATAAAGATACCGGGGCAAGGGCTCAAGTCGGCGAGCACCCACTGCTTGGTTCGATGGTGGCGCAGGCGCAACAGCGTATCAACGATGCGCGACGGGCCCAAGCTGAAGTATCTATGCAAACCAGCGCCAAACGGGCGGGCGCAGCGCTGTATGTAACGATTGCCTTGGGCGTCGCAGCGGCAGCGGTCGCGGTGTACTTCGTGGTGCAAAAAGCTCGCGGCAGCAGCGCAACCAAAGTTGAAACGGTTTCAACGCTTGGCGCTGGCTCGTTGCCAGTGAATGTTTCGTTACCCAAAGCTCCGCCTAAGCGACCCAAAACTGGCACGGGTGGCACGCGCACCAATGACAGTGTCGCCAACGGCAGTGAAGACGTAACGCTCGACATGTCGGGCGACGACGAAGAAAGTTCGCCGCCGCTCGATATGAGCACGGTGTACAACGTGTACTCGCGCGCCGGCGGTGCCTTGGGCGGTTGTCTGCAATCCAACGGTGAACGCAACGCCAATATTTTTATGATTATTGACGGACCATCGGGGAAAGTTACCTTGGTTCGAGTCAACGGAAAAAATGCAGGCGGACTCCAAGGCTGCATAAGTCGCACGATGCGTGGCCTCAAGTTTCCAGCTGCAGGCAGTCGCACCAAAGCGGAATTTGAGATTTCCATGTGAGGCGAGCCGCATTGATCTCGAATGCGCAAGCGAAGGCGCCACTGCTGCGGCCGGTAACCCCGATGGTTTGTAGCCGGCCTTTGACTCATGGGGTGTGCGACTCATCATTGACGATCGGTTTCGCGTTGGTTGCATTGCTGGTTGCCGCGAGTTGTCATGGCAGCGACCGCGCCACAACCAACGTGACGGCGCATCAACCGACTACGTCTCGCTCTGCTACGACGTGGCAAAAACAACTTGTGCTAGCCCAACAAGCCGAACTCAAGCGTCAACACTTCGAGGCCCGTGCCCACTACGAGGAGGCTCATCAACTCGCTAGCACAGCGCAAGCGCAAGCCACCGTAGCTCGGCAATTTGCCGATACCTTGCTGTCGTGGGGCGAGTTTACCGATGCCCAAACTCAGCTCGAACTTGTGGTGCTGCACCAGCCCAACCAAGCGGCTGGCTGGCACGATTTAGGGATGGTGCGATATCGCTTGGGCTTGCCTGCCGGTGCCGAAGTTGCACTACGTCGTGCAGTAACCCTGGCGCCAAGCGAGCCGCGACCACGCATCGCTCTCGCGGCGCTGTTTTGGGCTACGCATCGCCCCGCTGATGCGTTGCGCGAATATCACGCATTGCGGCAGTTGGCACTGCCTGCCGCCGTTCGAAGCAAAGTCGATTGGGCGATTGCACAATTGTCGCCACCGGCCACCGCGACACCACCGGCAACGCGGTAGCCCGACACACCGCGCTGCGCTGTGGCATAGTCACGCCATGAAGCGCGCGCCCTGGCTTGCCCTGCCCTTGATCACCGCGACCCTGTTGCACGCCCAACCGGCAGCGGCATGGGACTTCGCTTGGTCGGGTCGAATCGAAGCCGAAACAGCCGAATTATTACGCCACGACGATGCAGCGCAACGAGTTGCCGGTATCCGCCTACTTGGCAGCTACGATTTGTCGTTGACCGAAGACAAATTGTTGGTCGCCCTGCGGGATAGCCAACTCGTGGTGCGCCTTGAAGCGGCTCGGGTGTTGGGCCAACGCGGCTCGCAACGCGCCGCCAACGTTTTGATCAGTTGGCTCGGTGACGGCGACGCCAAGCTCCGCGCGATGGCGGCTGAAGCGCTAGGCGGAATTGGCGGCCAAGTCGCCACCGAAGCGTTGATTCGTAGCCTGGGCGACAGCGACGGGACCGTTCGGCAACGCACGGTGATTGCGCTCGGCACCATCGGCAAGCGCGGCGATGCCACGATTGCAATGACCCTGATCGCCCGACTTGAAGATGACAAAACCGACGTCAAGCGCGCGGCGATTGAACAGTTGATGGCGCTGCGGGAACGCCGCGCGCTCATTCCGTTAGCCGCACGCTTGAGTGATTCGTCGCCGGAGGTAAAAAAAGACGCGGCGCGTGCGCTTGCGCAACTCGGCGATCGCAGCGCGGCCCCGCCGTTACTGCGCATGCTCGACGAAGCGGCTGAAGATGTGCGCAATGCCGGCATTGAAGCCGTCGGCGAACTAGGCATCGAAGAAGCCGTTAATCCACTCACTGAAAAGCTCAACATCGGCAGCGATTCATCCCGCACCAAAGTACTGTTCGCGTTGGCCAAAATTGCCAAGCTCAGCAGCAACGAAGCAGCCCGTGCCCGCGCCTTGCGCGTGGTGCTAGATGAACTCGAAAAGAATACCCGCTTCGCCGTTGCAGCGTTGGTGGCTGCTGGACCAGCGGCCGTACCGTACTTGTTGCGCAGCCTCGACGGCAAACTGCCCGGGCCACCAAGTAAAATTGTCGATGCACTTCGGCAAATTGGCGACACCCGTGCAACCACCGCGTTGATCGCCGAACTCGATCGCGGACGGGTGCCGATTGTGACGACCTTGGCAGCGCTGGCCGCAACCGCCGATTCGGCAGCGATGTTGCCGTTGTTGACCCGCACCGCGAGCGCCGATCCAACCATTCGCCTCGCAGCCATGCGTGCCCTCGACGGCGTGATTGACCAAGATCTGCGCGCCGTTGATGCCCTGGTAGAACGGCTCAGCGATCCCGACCGCGACGTCCGCCTGCTTGCAGTTCGCTACCTCGGACGTTTGCGGGCGACGCCGGCCATTGCGCCACTAGGCACCCTGTTAGGGTCGGGCAATCCGTACGCGCTGCGAGTCGCAGCGATCGATGCGCTTGGCCAAATTGCTGCACCGAGCTCGGTCAACTTACTGTTTACCGAGTTACACAGCGAACTTTTCGATGTCCGGCACGCAGCCAGTCGCGCATTGGCCGGCATCTCAGCACCCACGATTATTGCGCCAGCAATGCGACTGTTGATTCACGATCGATCCGGGCAACGACCACATTTACTTATTGCGCTGCTGGGCACTGCGCGTGGCCTTACGAGTCGCGACGTCAAGCTCAATGAACTCATCGGTACACTTGCAACCTCTGGGGACAACGCATCGGCCACCGCAGCAACGTTAGTCTTGGTGGCCTTAGCGGCCAACCCGGCGGCCAGTACAGATGTCGAGCGCAACACGCTACGGCACCTTGCGGTCAACGGTGTGCCATCTGTCCGTGCCGCCGCCTTGCGCGGCCTCATTGATGATCCATCACCCGATGCGGTCGCTGTGCTGCTCACCGCGTTGACCTCGCCGGTAGATCAAATCAGCAGTGCAGCGGCGTTCGCCCTAGGTCGCCGCCAGCAAGCCGCGACGCTCAAGATCACCGATGGCCTACAACGCGCTGCCCGTCGCAGTGAATGGGCCACCGCGATCAGCGCGAGTGCAGCACTGTGGCGCCTTGGCCAAACCCAACCAGCGTTGGTAGCCAGCGTGGCCGACGCCGGTCAGGCACTAATCTTTCATCGGAGTCGACTGGTGCGCAACAATGCCCTTCGGCTATTGCTGCAACAACCTGCATCATCGCAACGCAACGAACACCTTCGGCGCTTGCTACAACAAGACGACAGTGGGTTTGTCCGAGCTAATGCGGCACGAGCGATTGGGCTCGCGGGCTCGAAGGTCGGCATTCCGCCAGAGTTACGCCAAGCAGCCACCACGACCGACGCTGCATCTACGGCCGAACCCCAACCAACCGCCGAAGTTGTGACGTGGCGCTTGTTCGACATCGTGGTGGGCAACGGTTCCAATCAACCAGCACGGACCGAACCATACTTTTTTGTACTGCCGTCAGGGCTAGCCGAAGCAGCGTACAGCGATGACACCGGCACTATCACACTGGAACATTTCATGGGCGGAGAACTCGAATTTGCAGCGCGCAATACCGAAGACGACTTATAACCGCGCGTCGCGCGACCTAACCACCTACGCCGCTTTGAGTCCGTAGTCGGTTTCGGCATACGTAGCTAATTGCGCTTGCAGCGTGCGGCGCGCTCGAAACAACCGTGACATCACCGTGCCAATTGGTACGCCCAGCTGGTCTGCAATGTCGCGATATTTTTCACCGCGCAAATCGGCGTGCTCCACGACGAAACGATAATCGGCATCGAGGCTGTCGAGAGCAGCGGAGACTTCGTCGCCCAGCGCAGTGCGGGCCGCTTCGGTAACCGGGTTGGGCACCGAGTCATCGCTATCGCCATACAGCGCGGTACGCGCATCAAGTGGCCGCTCGTGGGTCAAGCGTTCGTGGCGCCGACGCTTACGGTAGCCGTTGATGAAACCGTTGGTTAGAATCCGATACAACCAAGCGCGCAAGTTGGTGTCTTGAGCGAACGACTGCCAGCCAACCATAGCTCGCAACATGGTGTCTTGAACCAGGTCTTTAGCCGCATCCGGGTTGCGCGCCAACTTCATCGCCGCAGCAAAAAGCTCTCGTTCATACCCCATGCAACGCAACACAAATTCACGCTGCGTACCGTTGTTGCTGGCGCGCAGCTCACGCGGCGCCACAGGCGCTTTGGTAACCATGCGAGAAACCGTGGGGAGCGATGGCGAGGTACGACGTTGTGTAGTCATGCCATGGTACTAAGCAAGCTCAATGCCATTTCTAAGCACCTGAATTTAAACAATTAAATTCCCAGCGCGGCAAGCGAGACACAGTCGTGTCGACGGCCAGCCGCAGCGATCCCGGTACTGTGGGCTAGGCATGCCTGAGTGACTGTGTGTGTGATCGAACCGGGCTTAGAAGTCTGGTGTTAGATCAGTGAGGAAGTCCAGATGCAAGGTGGAGTGCGAACCGAACCGCAGCGTACTCTTGTACGTGAGGACGAAAGCGCGGGTGAATTCATCGGCAAAGCCGAAGCAGAGGGCAAAGCCCTGTTGTAGACAACGCAGCAGGTGGGCTCCGCAACCGTGTAACACCAGACTCTTAGTCGACGTAATGACCGCCGTAGCCGCCACCATAGCCGTAACCGCCGTACACTTGCGGTGGCCCCGCCAACTCGCTGACTTTCTTTTCCGTACGCTCATCTAGATCGGCACCGCGACTGCGCAGCTGGCTCGCAGCGGAGCTACGTAGTTCAGCCGAAGCCGACCCATTGTTGATCAAGCCAATCAACGAATCATCGACCTCGTCGCCGCCGTTGTACGAAGAATTGATGGCGGCTTGCGCAACTTGCGGATCCCGGTCCTTGATCAAATCCGCAAGCATTTTGCTGCTGCGATCATCGTCGCGCGATCCGATTGAATTGATCGCTGCGATGCGATCATCTGGTTTGCCGCTGCGCGCTGCATCGAAAATTGCTTGTTGCGCTCGGTCACCACCTACTTGGCCCAGCGCCGACAGCGCCGAACTGCGCACGTTGGGATCACTGTCGCGGGTCAAAGCTACTAACTTATCGGTGCTTGCGGCGTCACCGTGCTGGCCTAGCACCGATACCGCAGCGGCACGCACTGAGGCATTATTCGACGACAACGCACTCTCCAACAGCCGATTAGCTTCCGGTGTCCGAGAATTGGACAGTGACCAAATCGCTTGTGTCGCTAGATCTTTATCAGTGCCGTTGATGAGCTCGCCGGCCAGCGCGATGCCTTCCGGTGCACCCGACATCAACAATTGATTCGCAGCTAACGCACGTACTTGTGGATCGGTTGAACGCGCGGCCGAAAGCAATGCAGCTTTTTCTTTGGGGCCGACGCCGTTTTGAGCCAACGCGGTAATTGCGGCCATCGTCAGGTTTTTATCTTTGCCACCAATCGCCATGATCAGCGCAGCTTTAGCGTCAGCAGTGCCCATGCGGCCCAGCAATTGCGCTGCATACCCGGCTTCTTCGGGACGACCCGACAACAACGAATCCGAGACTAATTTAGTTAAGGCTGGATCACCCGGCCGATTCTGAATCAACATTTCGAGCGCGGTCATGCGCGATTGGCCCCGCCCTGCATCGGCAATTGCCATCAACGCATCAATCGCCGCCGGTTGCCCCGAATCAGCGAGCATCCGCATGGCGTCCATCCGCTCGTTGCGGGAACCACCGCCAGCCATGTCGATGGCCAGCTCAATCGCCGCTTTGTTGCCGGATTTCAGCAAGCGTGGCAGCGCGATCCGACGCTCTTGACTCGTGCCGTTTTTGACAACTTCAATGAGCGCCTGATCAACATCATCACCCTGCATCATTTGCAATTGTTGCAACGCACCCGACCATTCGCCGCGATCCGACAGCGCAACCTCAATAATTGCTTCGCGAGCTAACGCGCCACCGGCATTGGCCAATGCACTCGCTGCGGTTGGTGCGGTTTGCTTATCGCCAGTGCGCAACAAGTCGGCCAGCAACTCAATTGCTTTGTCGCCACCGATTTCGCCAATCGCGTAGATTGCCGAGTAACGCAAATTCTCGCTGCCGGTGCGCGCCAGTTTGCTCAGGGGTGGCAGCGCGATTTCCGACGAGGCGCGGCCCAACGCTGAAATCGCAGCGCTCGCAGTTTGCCAGTTGCCATCTTCGGCGATCGCCACCAAGCGTTTCGCCAGCACATCATCGATATCATCAAGCGCACGCATAGCAGTCTCGGCGATGCGTGGATCGTTGGCATCGATAAGTTTTGCTAAGGCGGCCCGCGATAGCGGCGATTGCATCCCGCCAAGGGCCCACACAGCTTGCGACGCGGACTCGTAGAGTTGGCCGTTCGCCAACTTGATCAACAGTGCAATTGCATTGTCCGAACCCAACTCGCCAGCTGCACGGATCGCCACATCCGACATTGGATCGCCAGCCTTTTGCGCCACCGCAAACAACACGCCTTCGGCACGTTCACTATGTGTAGTACCCAACGCATTGAGCGCAGCACTGCGAACATTAGGCCGTTCATCCTTGGCCACGGTGAGCAATTCGTCGACGGCGCGCTCGGTGGCGATACGGCCCATCATGGCCACCACTTCTTCGGGTACGCCGCGCCGTGGATCGGTAACCATATCTTTGAGCGCAAGCACTGCGTCGTCAGATCCAACCATCCCGAGTCGGTTCAAGATCTGCGAGAGCTCGCGCGTTGATCGGGCCGCACGCGCACGGTCAATGAGTTCCTGCTCCGATACCCCTAGCGCGGCTGCATTGATATGCACCGGGCGGCGAAGTTGCTCAGCGAAGTTGCCACTGCGGCTAACCGACCCTTTGGTCGCTGGTACGTTGTGGGCGGCGGCACCACGCTTGTACGCAGTGTACCCAGCAATGGCGGTGGTCGTCGCAAACAGGACGGAAGCAAGTTTCCAGCGGTTGATGATCACGGTACTCCTAGATGGCAACTATAGCCTGTAACGAACGCCTCGACGCAGCGATCCATTCCCAGCGCACATATCTTGTGACAGCCGGTGCGCATTCGGGTTGCAGCGATCTTGTGGGTCGCAGCGATGCCGAACCTGCCGAACCGCAAAACCTTGACCTCGGGCTGCGCATGCTCCCAGGTCCTCCGACTAACATGCTGAAAATGCTTATGATTTAACACACTAGGTTATTGGACCCAGCAGCGTTATTGCAGCCCGTTGGCCGGCACTGGCGCTGCACTTTGCTCGGCGCCTTCAGGAAAACTCAAATACACATAAAAAAAGCCGTCCGCTTCGGTCGCTGTGCGCATGGTGCCCACTTTGGCGTCTTTGGCATTTTTGAACGTTATCCGAACGTCGACGCCCGGGGTTTTGCCTTTGACTACCTTGGCCGCGATCCGTGCCAGCGGGTTATCGAAAAATCGGGTGTCAATCGCACGGCGGGTATTGGCCACCTGTTTGGTTAACCCACGTAACCGCACGGACAGCACACCACCGTCGACGCGCTGGTCGATTTCGAAGGCTGCCGCAGATTGAAAAAACACCTCCGCTCCGCCGTTTTTACTGGCGAAACCGAGCCACGACAACGTGCTTTTACTGGCGACTTGTTTTGGCCGCTTGCGCTGGTCCTGATTGGTACCTGGCGCGACCCCACTGTACTCGCCTTCGGCATTGGGTTGGCCGCTCAG